>DATEEV010000021.1:0-18866 GCA_035281005.1 Microthrixaceae bacterium
CAACCTCCAGAAGGCGACGGCGCTGCTGCACCCGCTCGGCATCGTCGTCGTCGCCGATGACGAGTCGCCACCGCTGCCCTTCGCCGACGGCGCCTTCGACCTGGTGACCAGCCGTCACCCGGCCACCGTCCACTGGTCCGAGGTCGCCCGTGTCCTCGCACCCGGCGGCACCTACTTCGCTCAACATGTCGGAGGCGGCACCAACGTCGAGATCAGCGAGCACTTCCTCGGACCGCTCGATCCAGGCAACCGCCGGGACCACGAGGTCGAGGCGAACCAGGCCCGGGCGGCAGGCCTGGAGATCGTGCAGTGCCGGAACGAACGCCGGGAGTTGGAGTTCTTCGACGTCGGCGCGATGGTCTTCTTCCTGCGGAAGGTCGTTTGGACGGTGCCGGACTTCAGTGTCGACCGCCATCGCGCCCGGCTGCGGGAGCTCCACGATCTGATCGAGCGGGACGGCTCATTCCGTTCGACGATGTCTCGGACGCTGTTCGAAGCCCGCAAGCCCGCGGCGACGTAAGGGTCGCGCCGGCGATCCCAAGGAGTCGAACCTCGGGCGATCCGACAGCGCCCGTTGGCGACCGTTGCCACGTGGTCGCGGTATTGCATCCCGTCTGCCTTCCCCAACGGAAAGGCCCGATCGAACCCCTTAGGCTGCGGGCCGGTGGCAGACGACCTCGACGGCCCGATCGACAGCCAGGTACGGGACGCGCTCGATTGGCTGCAGCGCCACGCATCCGACGAGATCCGAGACTCGATGGGCACCCGGTTCGGGATCCACACCAACCACGCGTTCGGAGTGTCGATGGCGGACATGAAGCGACTCGCGCGCCAGCTCGGTCCCAGCCACGAGCTCGCCGCCGGGCTGTGGTCCACGCAGCTGTACGAGGCCCGGACCGTGGCGGCGATGGTCGAGGAGCCGGCGCGGGTGACCTCCGCACAGATGGATCGATGGTGTCGGGACTTCGACAACTGGGCCATCTGCGACACCGTCTGCTTCAACCTCTTCGACCGAGTCCCGCACGCGTGGCCAAAGGTGGAGAAGTGGTCGTCCCGGCCCGAGGAGTTCGTGAAGCGTGGCGCATTCGCGCTCCTGTGGAGCCTCGCGCTTCACGACAAGCACGCGACCGATGATCAGTTCGTCGACGCGCTGGTTCTCGCAGAGCGCGAGGCGGTCGACGAACGGCCGATGGTCAAGAAGTCGATCATCATGGCGCTGAACGCGATCGGCACGCGAGGCGATGCGCTCAAAGCCGCAGCGGTCGACACTGCGCAGCACTTGTCCGACTCGCAGAGCGCTGCCGCGCGTGGAGTCGGGCGCGCGGCGTTGGGCAAGCTCTCGCGGCGGTAGCAGCTCGAGCCGGCCCTTCGCTGCCGCTACTGCGGCGCAGTTCGCATCCCGACGACGTCGCCGGTGTGCAAGGCCTTGCCGGCGATTCCCCACTCGCCGCTGGCCACCTCCTCGATGGTCACCCACGTGACCGGCCGCATCGCTTCGCCTTCGACGCTCACCATCGCGTCGGTCAGCTTCTCGATGATCGCTTCCTTCTCGCTGGCGTCGAAGACGCCCTCGATGAGCTTCACTTGGATCAGGGGCATTGCTCCTCCTTGGTTGGTTCGGTTGGTTCGGTTGCCGCCAGGCCTGATCAGGCGGCGATGACGTGGCGCGCCAGGAACTGCGCGATCTCGCTCGCCACCGGCTCCGGCTGCTGGATGTGAAGGAAGTGGCCAACTCCCGCGATCGTGCGCTCCTCGACCAACGGGAGCGACGACCGGAGGAACTCGGCGACCTCGATCCACAGGGTCCCGGTCTCGCCGCCGAGCACGGAGAGCACCGGCTGGTCGATGGCGGTGGCCTGGTCGGGCCCGAACGTCCACTCGGTGAGCCCAGGCAGCTCGACACCGAAGAACGTGTCGACGTCCCTGACGGCTTGCTGGACGGATCCGGGCACGCGCTCGTCGAGCACGTTGCGGCAGGTGTGCCAGTCGAGCCCACTCACCGCGCTCAGGAACATCGCGAGGGCCTCTTCGTGCTCGCCTCGAGCGTAGGTGTCGAACACCGGGGCCGCGCTCTGCAGGAACGCGGCGCCGCTCGGCACCGAGAAGAACGTCAGCTCCAGCAGGATCAAGGAGGCCACGCGGTCGGGTTCGTCCAGCGCGAGCTGAGCCGCAACCGACGCTCCGCTGGAGTGGCCCGCGACGTGGGCTCGGCGAACGCCGAGATGGTCGAGGAGGGCCGCCGCGTCCGCGGCGTGGTCGCCGATCGTCACCGGGGCCTGCGAGTGCGTGCTGCCGACCCAACCGCGCTTGTGGTAGCGGATCAGCTGGTAGTGGTCGCGCAGCGCGGGCTCCGCCACGAGCGGAAGGAACCCGTCGGCCAGCACGGGGCTGATCAGCAACACCGGTTCGCCCACCCCGGTCACCTCATACTCCAGATCGACACCGTTCACCGCTGCGATGTCCATGGCTGCTCCTCGGGTCGGGCTGGTCGTCACGGCGGTCGTGACCCCTACCCAGGAGGCGTGAGCAACACTGTTACCGCGGTAACTCGGCCGTGACGGCCCGGATGAGTGGTGAACGGATGAACGATGACGGCATCCGCGGCTCCTTGGAGCGCGCCCACGACGCCGCCCTGGGCGGCCGATGGCAGGAGGCCTACGAGCTCTTCACCGGAGCGGATGAGCGCGGCCTGCTCGGCGTGGGGGACCTGCCGGTGTTCGCCGGGGTCGCCTATGGCGCCGGTCACCTCGATGTGACCATCGAGACGTGGGAACGGGCCTACGCCGAGCTGCTCGCAGCCGATGACATGCTCGGCGCGGCCGGTGCAGCCGTCCGCGTCGCGATGCATCTGCTGTTCGACACCGCGCTCATGGCGCCCGTCCGGGGGTGGCTCGCACGCGCGGAGCGGCTGCTCGAGGATGACGCCGAGACCCCGGTGCACGCCTGGTTCGCGGTCGTACGCAACTACGAGCGCATGCTGATCGGCGACGTGGAGAGTGCCCGCGCATGGGCACGGGTGGCCGTCGAGATCGGTTCGAAGTGCGACCCAGCGGCCGCCGCCATCGGGCGCGTCGGCGAGGGTCGGAGCCTCATCCTGGATGGTGACGTCGCGGAGGGCCTCGCGTTGCTGGACGAGGCGGGTGTCGCGGCGACGTCGGGCGACCTGGACGCCCTTTCGACCGGCGTCGTCTACTGCGAGCTCGTCTGCGCACTGCAGGGGCTTGCCTTGTACGACCTGGCCGAGGAATGGACCGAGGCGATGGAGCGCTGGTCGAGGACGAACGCCATCGGGAGCCTCCATGGACGCTGCCGGGTCCATCGCGCCGAGATCCTCAGGTTGCGAGGTCAGTGCCACGACGCCGAGGTCCAGGCCCTCCTGGCGGTCGAGGAGCTTCGTCCCTACCTGCGACGCGAGCTGGGATGGCCGCTGACCGAGCTCGGTCGGATCCGCCTGCACACCGGCGACATCGCCGGCGCGGAGGAGGCGCTGCTGGCCGCTCATCACGTCGGGTGGGATGCGGAGCCCGGCCTCGCGCTGGTTCGCCTCGCGCAGGGTGACGTCGAGGCCGCGGTCGCATCCATCCGCGGCGCGCTCGAAGTCCCCTCACTGGTGCCTTCCAAGGAGCGGCCACCGAGCAACGACCTGCGACGGGCGCCCCTGCTCGAGGCGCAGGTCGCCATCGGCATCGCGGCGGGCGACATCGACCAGGCGACCCTGGCTGCCGACGAGCTGGAGGTGGTTGCCACCCACTTCCAGAGCAGGGCGCTCGTCGCAGGTGCCGTGGTCGCGCGGGCCAAGGTGCGGCTCGCCGAGGGCGATGCAGGCGAGGCGGAACAGCTCTTCTCCGAAGGGGTTCGGCTCTGGGGTGACATCGGCGCGCCCTATGAGGCGGCGACGGCACGGCTCGGTCTCGCGGATGCGCACCGGGTCAGCGGCAATGACCGGCTGGCAGCGCTCGAGCTCCAGGCCGCCAATCTGGTCCTCGACGGCATCCGAGCCGCGCCAAAGATGGTCCAGGCCGCACCGGACGAGGCACGGAACGTGTTTCGTCGCGATGGCGACTACTGGTCGCTGGAGTTCGCCGGCTCCACCGCGCACGTGCGCGACCTCAAAGGCATGCGTTACCTGGCCCGGCTCCTCGGCGAGCCCTCCCGGGAGCTGCATGTCCTCGACCTCGTCGCGGCCGAGACCATCGGCGTGGCGCCAGCAGGTGGCCGGGCGATCTTCGGGGACGCGGGCGAGATGCTCGACGACCGCGCCAAGGAGGCGTACCGGCGGCGGCTCGCCGAGATCGATGAGGACCTCGAGGACGCACACGCGAGCGGCGACGCTACGCGCGAGGCGCAGGCCGACACCGAACGCGAGTTCCTCGTCCGGGAGCTGTCGCGCGCGGTTGGTCTCGGTGGCCGAGGACGACGAGCCGGTGACGCATCAGAGCGAGCTCGCGCTGCCGCAACCCGTGCGGTTCGCCAAGCCATGGCTCGGATCGGTGAGCAGCTTCCAGAGCTCGGCGAACACCTCGACCGCACCATCCGCACGGGCACCTACTGCTCGTATCAGCCGGACCCGCGCGCCCCAGCCGACTGGGAGCTCTGAGTTCGCCGCGCCTGCCAGGCCAGGAGGTCGCTTGCTTACCGGTCGAGTCGATCCACCTGACCGCCGCCGAAGTGGACACGGTTGCCAGAAGGTCTCCCGCGGCTCAGGTTCCTCGCGACCGTGATGACCCCGACCGAGCCGCTCTTCCCTGGGCCGAGATGTTACGCAGGCGAAGTGGGACCAGCCAGAGGCCGACATCACCTTCTGAGCGCGTTGTCCGTCCCCGGCCCTACGGTGCCCGGTCATGAGCGGGTCGTTGCAGGACAGGTCCGCGAAGGCCGCCTGGTTCCTCGATGACACGCCGAGCGTTCGGTTCCCGGTGTACTGCCGCGGCAACGTCGGCGAGATCGTGCCCAACGTGGCGAGGCCGCTGTCGTCGACGGTGACCACCGAGGCGTTCCGTCTGGCTTTCTCGCAGCTGTTCACCGAGACCGGCGCGTTCTCCCCCGCCGAGCTGGCCGACCCGGCGGCGACCGGCGGCCTGTTCGGCGGCTACCTCTACTTCAACCTGTCGTTCGCACGTTCGTTCGCAGCCCGCACACCCGGGGTCCGTGTCGCCGATGTCGATCGGCAGATGTTCGGCGGCGGCGAGGCACCACCGTTCCGACGTGGTCCGGGAGACCGCAGTCCGCGCACCAAGGTGCGCGCCGCATGGCGAGCGACGCGGATGTTCCGACGCGGCGGTCCCGATCTCGATGCCAACCGAGCCGAGACGCAGGCGTGGATCGCCTCGATTCCGCTCGCACCGAGTGACGATGAGCTCGTCGCCCTGGCGAACGGCTTCGCGCCGCGGATGGCGGTGCAGCTCCGGGCACTCGTCGAGGCGGGGTTCGGCGCGGCGATCCCGACATCGTTGATCGAACGCGTGGCGAAACGCGCCGAACGGAACGAGCCCGGACTGCTCGTCAAGGCGCTCTCGGGGCTCGGTGGGATCGAGACCGCGAGGCCAGCAGTCGACATGTGGCGGCTCGGTCGGACCGTCGCGCAGAGCGCATCGCTCACCGCCGCGTTCGACGCCGGCGTCGCCGGGCTGGAGCAACGACTCCGGTACGGCACGGCCGGTCGAGACATCGCGGGCTTCGTCGCACGCTTCGACTCGTTCCTCGTCCAGCACGGACACCGCGGAACGAACGAGGTCGAGCTGGCGTCCGACACCTGGGCCACCAACCCGGCATCGGTGCTGGCCATCGTCGACCGCCTCCGGCTCTCTTCCGAGGAGGCTGATCCCGAGGCCGCCGCTCTACGCCTCGCCACCGAACGCGCTCAGGCGTGCGAGCGGCTCCGCCGGGCCGTGTCGACGCCGCTGCGTCCGGTCATCACCCGGCTACTCGAGACCGCGGCCCGCGGCACCGCTCGGAGGGAACAGGCGAAGGGCACGATCGTGCTCGGGGTGTCCGCGCTCCGTCGCCCCCTCTTCGAGGCCGCCGACCGCCTCGTCCGCGCCGGTCACCTTCCCGATCGAACCCAGTTCTTCATGGCCACGGTCGACGAGTTGCGCACGCTCCTGGCTGATCCCTCGGCGCTGGCGCCCGAGCTCGCCGCGCGACGGGCGCGCTTCGACGAGCTCAACGCCGTAGTCCCGCCCTTCGCGTTCGAGGGGCGGCTCCCCGATCCGAGAACCTGGCGACGCCGGGACGCCAAGCCGAACGCATCCGCTGGCGGTCCCCTCGTGGGGATCGGGGTTTCGCCGGGCGTGGGCCGAGGCCGGGTGAGGATCGTCACCGACCCGGCCGACCCTCGCGGGATCGAGCCCGGCGAAGTCCTCGTCGCGCCGCTGACCGATCCCGCGTGGACCCCGCTGTTCTCGCGGCCGTCGCGGTCGTCGTCGACGTCGGCGCCCTCCAGAGTCACGCCGCGATCGTCGCGCGCGAGCTCGGCATCCCCGCGGTGGTGAGCGTGCAGGACGCGTCGCGACGACTCGTGGACGGCGACGAGATCGAGGTCGACGGCAACCGAGGCACCGTCACGGTGCTCACCCCTGTCTACGATGCCCGGCCATGACTCGCTCGATGATGGACACGTCCGTCGTCGTGATCGGTGGCAGCTCGGGCATCGGGCTCGAGACCGCGAAGCTCGCGAGCGCGGCGGGGGCGCAGGTGACCATCGCCGGTCGTGACGAGGACCGGCTCGCCGCCGCCCTCGAATCGCTTCCGGCTGATGCCAGGGGAGTGTCCCTCGATGTGGCCGACGAGTCGGCGGTGCGCGAGCTCTTCGACTCGTTCGACCACGTCGACCACGTCGCGACGCTCGCGGGCACGCACGTGGCCGGCACGCTGGCCGAGCTCGACACCGACACGCTCCGGGGACCGGTCGACAACCGGTTCTGGGGACCCCTCTACATCGGAAAGTACGCCGCACCGAAGATGACCACCGGCTCCATCACCCTGTGCACGGGTGCCGGCGTCGCGCGGCCTCGAGGCGGCAACGCGATCGTCACGGCCGCGGCCGGGGGCTCCGAGTTCCTCGCTCGAGCGATGGCAGTCGAGCTCGCCCCGGTGCGCGTGAACGTCGTCCGTCCCGGGATCGTCGACACACCATTGCTCGACCGGCTCGCTCCGGGCAGTCGCGACGAGGTGATGAAGGCCATGGCCAAACGCGTCCTTCTCAAACGGGTGGCGCAGCCCGGGGAGATCGCCGATGGCATCCTCTTCCTGATGGCGAACGAGTACGTGACCGGCACGACGCTGACCATCGACGGCGGCGCCAGCCTCGCCTGATCGAGCTACGTGGCCGACCGACGGAGGCACAGGGGTGTTGTTCAAGCTCGGTTGTGCCGTCAACCCACTAAGTAAAGCAATTCCCTATTTGCTTTAGATGATATGGCGGTTCGGAAAGCCTTCTTTCGTCAGGTCAGCAACTACATCATCGCCATGGAGCACGGGCTCCAACGCGTGCGAGGTGGATTCATCACCGCTTCACGTGCGGAAGTTCTCCTCGACGTGACTCGACCGACGGCTCGAGCGCGGCGACTTGCAGGAAGTGACCGGTCGCGAGCGTGGACGCATCTACGAGGCGCCAGGGATCTTCGCCGCTGTCTACGGACCCGTTGACGTCCACGCGCCCGAGCCCGCCCCGCAGCTGACGCTCGATCTCGAGCCCGAGCGATGACGTCGACCGCTGGTCTCCTCAGCGGCTCGTGCACAGTCAGCCGACTCGCACCCCGGCCCGCTCGTCGAGGCGCTGCAACAGCTCGTGCGCGGCCAGCTCGACCGCCTTGTGCCGCCACTCCGATGCCCGGTACACACAGGCGATCAACGCGCTTCGATGCACACGACGGAAGTCGCCGAGGACGAACGCGTAGCGGGACTTCGTCTCATCGTTCGCCCCGCGGGTCAGGCCGAGGTGCCACCGCGCGTACTCGTCCCACCCATGTCGCTCGAGGTACTGGTTCCCCACCTCGGCTCCGGGCTGGGCGTCACCCCAGTCGCTGTCGAGCACGTACTGCCGACCGTCGATGAGCTTGCGGGCGTGAGCGACCGCTCGCTTGTTCACGTCGTAGGAGGCCACCGCAGTCACCGCCGCTGACCGGTCGTCGAGAAGGCCGCGCTGGGGTCGCGGCCCGTGTAGGCGAGCAGCTTGTCCTGAGCCGACGCGTCAGCTCCCACTTCGAGCTCGGGCTTGAACACGCCCTTCCGTTGCTCGTCGGTGAACCGCCCGTGGATCGTGTCGTAGGCCGACTGCGCCAGGTCGGCCGGCATGGTCGCGTCCTGCTTCGTGGCCCGCGCGACGTCCCACCCGTGGAGGAGCTGATCGCTGAAGGCGATGCCGAGCGCCGGTCCGGTCTTCTCCTGCACGCGTGGGTCGTCGAACGCCTCGAGCATCTCGCTTCGGACGTTGTCGAAGTCGGCGACTGGATCGTCGGAGAGGACCTGCGGTGGCTCCGCCGCCGGCGGGGAGGCGTCTTCGCCGCGTGCTGACTCGAGGAAATATCGCTGCGTGTCGAGCATGTGACTCAGCAACGTCCGCACGTCCCAGTCGTCGCACGGTGTCGACGCGTCGAGCTGCTTGCTCGCGCCCCTGACCTTCTCGTTCGCCCATCCGCTCGCGCGCTCGTAGAGCTCGAGATAGTCGGCATCCATGGCTGACTCCTTCATCCGTGGCCGCGCGTTACGTACCCCTTCAGCGGCTCCTCCTACCCAACGTTCATGGGCGAGCGCCGACCTGGGTCGACGCTCGCCCGTCGGGGGGACCTATTCGAAGCAGAGGTCGCGGAGGTCGTCGACGTTGTCCGCGGTGACCTCGGTCGGCGGTACGACGATCCTCGACGGCACCTCCGGCTCGATCAGGTCGGACAGGCCCTGACCCAGCGCGATCAGCCTCGCCATGTTCACGGCGGACCCCGCCATGGTCGGGCTGTACAGGTAGGTGGCGGCGTAGAGCCCGCCTGCCTCGATGCGATCGAACGCGGCGCAGGATCCCCCGACGCCCGTGAGGATCATCTCGTCCTCGCGCCCGGCGTTCTCGATGGCAGCCACCACTCCCTCGGCCATGTCGTCGTCGTGGGTGTACACGGCGTCGATCTGGTCGTTTGCCTGCAGGATGGCCTCCATCACCTCGAGGCCGAGGTCGGCCGTGAAGTCGCCCGGCTGCTGAGCGACGATCTCGATGCCGTCACCGCAGAGCTCGGTAAGGGTGTCGGAGAAGCCCGCCGAGCGGTCGGTGGTCACCGAGATGCCGGCGATGCCCTGGATCTCCACCACGTTGCCCTGGCAGTCGAGCTCCTCGGCGAGATAGGTCGCGGCGTTGACGCCGATGGCGTAGTTGTCGCCGAGGATCGTGGCCCGAGCCGCCTCGGGGGTGGCGAAGAGCCGGTCGACGTTCACGACCGGGATCCCGGCCTCCATCGCTCTCTCGGCGATCGGCGTCAGCTGATCGCCGTCCTGGGGCAGGATCACGATCACGTCGGGCTTCTCGTTGATCACCGTCTCGATCTGTGCGGCCTGGCTGTCGGCATCGGCCGCCTCGAGCAGGCGGAACTCGACGTCGTCGTGGGAATCGGCCGCCTCCTGCGCCTTGACGGCGATCTGGCCCAGCCAGCCGTGGTCGGTCGGCGGCACGCTGGCGACGATCGTGACCGTCTCCCCCGAACCGCCGCCGGAATCGGCGGCCTCCGTCGTGTCACTACTGGCGCCGCCTCCGTCGTCGTCATCGGAGCAGGCGGCGGCGAGGAGGACCATCGGGACCACGAGGGCCACGAGTCTGAGGTACTTCGACATTTCGTTTCCTTTCCGGCGGGCTTGGCTCCGCCAACTTCACGAGGTCGGAGCGCGCGCTGGGGGCGGCAGCGAGCTCACGTGTGTTGATCAGATGCGCTCGGGCCGCTGGATGAGAACCGCGGCGAGGATGATCACCCCCTTCACGATCTGCTGCCATTCGGTGGCGAGGTCGAGCTGGGTGAGGAGGTTGAAGATCATGGCGAAGACGACGACGCCCATGAACGTGCCGACGATCGTCGCCCGCCCACCGGCGAGGCTCGTGCCGCCGATGACCGTGGCACCGATCGCGTCGAGCTCGAGCAGCTCGCCCGAGACCGGCGACGCGCTCGCCAACCGTCCCGACAACAGGATCGCGGCGAGTCCGGCCAGGAGGCCCGACAGGCAGTAGACGCTGAAGACCGTCCGGCGCACCGGGACGCCGGCGATGCGGGCTGCCTCGCGGTTGCCGCCCACGGACACGACGTGGCGGCCGTAGCGGGTCCGGTTGAGCAGGATCCAGCCCACCACGGTCACGGCGAGGAAGATCCAGATCGAGACCGGTTGCCCGATGATCTCGCCCGTCCCGAACCATCGGACCGGCTCGGAGGAGATGAGGCTGATCGGCCGCTTGTCGCTCATCTGCAGCGCCAGGCCGCGAGCGATCGCGAGCATGGCGAGCGTGGCGATGAAGGGCACGACCCTGCCGACGGCGATGGCGGTGGCGTTGACCGTGCCCAGCAACAGCGCGAACCCGAAGCAGACGAGGAAGAACGCCCAGGCTCCCGAATCGATCACCAGTCCGCCCGCCACGCCGGCGGCGGCCACGATCGAGCCGACTGACAGATCGATGCCCGACGTGGCGATCACGAAGGTCATCCCGATCGCCAGCACCCCCACGACGCTGGCCTGGGTGAGCATGGCCCTTACGTTGTCGGTGGTGAGGAACGTGTCGGGCTTCAGGATCGTTCCGGCGACGAGCAACGCGACGATGACGCCGACGAGCGTGTACTCCTGCAATCGCATCGTGGACGGCAGGGCAAGCCGCCATGACCGCTCCCCGGCGGTGTGAGCGTCGGTCGAGGTGGTGGACATCAGGCTTCCTTTCCTGGCGCGTCGGATTCCGATGCGCCCGAGGTGACCATCTGCTGCGTTCCGGGCATGGCGTGGCGCAACACGTCGAGCTCGCTCGCCTCTGCCGCGTCGAGCTCCGCCACGAGCTCGCCTTCGCGCATGACGAGGATCCGCGTGCACAGGCCGCGAAGCTCCTCGATCTCCGACGAGACGACGATGACCCCCAGGCCCTCGCGGGCGAGGTCGGTGACGATGCGGAACAGCTCCGCCTTCGCCCCCACGTCCACGCCGCGGGTGGGCTCATCGAGCAGGAGCACCTTGCACTCCTTGAGCAACCATCGGGCGAGCACGACCTTCTGCTGGTTTCCACCCGAGAGCTCGCGGGCCCGCCGGCTCCCGTCGGACGGTGTCGTGTGCAGCGCGTCGAGCTGGGTCTGCACCGCCTCCCGCTCGGCCCGCACGCGGATCACCCCGCGCTGGAACCGCGCGACGTCCGGCAGCGTCACGTTCTTGACAAGGTCCCACTCGAGCAGGAGAGCCTGCGACTTGCGGTCCTCGGGGGCGAGCCCCATTCCGGCGGCGATGGCCCGGTCGGGCCGACCGGCCGGCAGCGCCTCGCCGTCGATGATCACCTCGCCCGCGTCGCGCCGGTCGACGCCGTAGAGCGCGCGCAGCAGCTCGCTGCGTCCCGCACCGACGAGGCCGGCGATGCCGAGCACCTCACCGGCGTGCAGCTCGAAGCTGGCGGGCTTCACGTCGGGAAGGCGCTGCAGGCCCCGCACCTCGAGCAGCACGCGGCCACCACCGACGGCCCGTTCCGGGAACAGCTGCTCGAAGCTCGAGCCGACCATGTGTGTGACCAGCTCGTCGGCAGGGGTGCTGGCGGGAAGCCCCGACACGACCGTCGCTCCCTCGCGCAGCACCGTGACCCGGTCACCGATCCGGCTGATCTCGTCGAGGCGGTGCGAGATGTAGACGACCCCGACCCCTTCGGCGGTGAGGCGCCGCACCACGTCGAAAAGCGTCTCGATCTCACTGTCGTCGAGGATGGCCGAGGGCTCGTCCATGATCAGCAGGCGAACCTCGTGCGAGAGCGACCTCGCGATCGACACGACCTGCTGGCCGGCCGGGCGCAGGTCGCTCACCCGCGTGGTGGGCGCGATGGACTCGTGGCCGACGCGACGGAGGAGCTCGGTGGTCTCGCGGCGCATGCGCGCCCGGTCGAGGAGCCCTCGGCGGCGGAACTCGTGGCCGAGGAAGATGTTGTCGGTCACGCTGAGGTCGGCGACGAGGTCGAGCTCCTGGTAGATCGTCGCGACCCCGCGCCCGATGGCCGCCGACGGGCTGCCACCGGCGATCGACTCGCCGTCGAGGAGGATCGTGCCCTCGGTCGGGTCGACCACGCCCGAGATGCACTTGATCAGTGTCGACTTGCCGGCGCCGTTGGGGCCGACGAGGCAATGCACCTCGCCGTGACGCACGTCGAGGTCGACACCGGCGAGGGCTCGCACACCGGGGTATTCCTTGGTCAGGCCGCGGACCTCGAGGAGCGCCGGCGTCGACATCAGGCCACCAGCAGGGGTCGGAGGGTGGCATGGGCGATCCGCAGGCCGACCTCGACTCGCTCCTCGGTGCCGCCCCACATCGGGTCCTCGTGCTCCACCGACAGCACACCGTCGAAGCCGCCTTCGTAGAGCGCGTCGACCAGGCGGTTCCAGTCCACCTGACCCCGGCCCGGCACCCGGTAGCGCCACCACCCGACGTCCCACGGGTCATCGCGCTGCACCGCGCGGCCGGGCCACCCGAATCGGTTGCGGGCGGCCGGGTCGAGCTCGATGTCCTTGGCCTGGGCGTGGGGGATGCGGTCGACGTAGGGCCGCACCGCGTCGACGGGGTCGATCCCCATCCACAGCAGGTGGGACGGGTCGAAGTTGAGGTAGAGCCCGATCGAGAACATCCACTCCCAGAGCTCGGGTGAGTAGGCGAGGTTCCCCGGGTAGCCGTCGGGGTGCCACCCCTCCATCACGCAGTTCTCGATGATCAGCTTCACGCCGGCCTCGCCCGCGTGGTCGACGAGGGGAGCGAAAGCCGCTTCTGCGTCGCGGAGGTTCTCGGCGACCGAGCGGCCCGGGTCGCGCCCGACGAAGGTCCCGACGGTGGGGCACCCGAGACGGGCCGCCGCGTCGATGCAGCGGTGCAGGTGTTCGTGGTGAGCGGCGCGCTCGCCCGGATCAGGATCGAGGTTGTTGTCGTAGTACGCGAGCGACGAGCACTCGAGGCCGTGTCGATCGAACAGGGCTCGCACCTCGTTGGCCTCTCGTTCGCCGAAGCCGTCGGCGTCGAGGTGCGTCGCGACGAACGGCCGGTCCCCGAGGTCGGGCCATGCCGCCACCTCGAGGGCCTCGAAGCCCTCTGCCTCGGCCCAATCGCAGATGTCCTCCAGGCTCCGCTTGGGGAGGCAGGCGGTGAGGAACCCCAACTTCATGGCGAGACCTCCTCGCGCTCGGCGGGTGAGACCGCGGCGACGTCGACCCAACCTCCATCTCGGGACGACCGCAGCACCGCGTCGGTGATCTCCACCGCCCGGGCCCCATCCGCGAAGGTCGGGAGCCCGTCGACGGCGGTGCTGGTGCCGACGTCGACCGCCCGCAGGGTGTCCGCCACGAACGCGTCGAAGCAGTCCTGGTATCCCTGCGGGTGCCCGGCGGGAACGATGGCGTACGGCGCAGCGGTGGGATCGAGATGGTTCGGGTCGCGCTCGACGATCTCCGACGAGGAGCGCCGCCCCAGCCACAGCGTGTCGGGGTGCTCCTGGTCGAAGGCCAGCGTGGCGCCGTCGGTCACGACCTCGAGGCGCAGCTGGTTCTTGCGCCCGGCCGAGATCTGGCTCACCACCACCGAGCCGCTCGCACCCGCGACCGTGCGAAACAGCACGAGGGCCACGTCCTCGGTGCTGACCGCCCGCCGCGGGCCCGAGGTCTCGTCGTCGCTGGTGGTGCCGAAGGCCGGGAGGTGAGCGGCGGCGTGGCTGCGCTCCGGCACGGCGGTGACGAGCTCCGCGCACACCGATGCCAGGCGGTCGCCGGTGACGAACTCGACCAGGTCGCACCAGTGCGAGCCGATGTCGGCGAAGGCCCGGGAGGCGCCGGACAGCTCGGCATCGACGCGCCAGTTGTCGTCCTGCTCGGTGGACAGCCAGTCCTGCAGGTAGCTGCCGTGCACGAGGCGCACGGCGAGCGGACCATGGGCGACGCGGGCCCGTGCCTCGCGGACCATCGGATAGAAGCGGTAGACGAACGGCACCGTGGCGACGACACCCGCTCGGTCGACCAGTGCCAGCAACTCGGCGGCGACGGTCGGATCCGTCGTCAACGGCTTCTCGCACACGACGTGCTTGCCCGCCTCGAGTGCGGCCCGGGCCAGGGGCGCGTGAAGGTGGTTCGGCGTGCAGATGTGGATCACGTCGACCTCGGGTGAGGTCGCCAGATCGACGGCGGCGAAGCCGCGCTCCGCGCCCAGGCGCGTCACGGCGTCGTCGGTCGTGTCGGGCGACGACGCCGCCACCCCGACCAGGCGTGCTCCGGCGCGCCGCAGGGCCCGAGCGTGGACCTCGCCGATGAAGCCGGCGCCAATCACGCCGACGGGGATGGCGCCGGGTCCGGGACGGACAGGTGTGGATCCCCCCACATGTCCATCAAGCTCGCCCTTCTGTCGATTGTCAAGCAGAAGTGGGGTGGTGACCACGCAGAACCCCGGCATCTTCGGTGTTTGAAACGCAGAAGGCAGGCTGGTTCACTTGGCGCTCGTGACCCTGGACGTCGAGCCCACCGACCCGCCGCCCCCGGTGGGCGGGTCGGCCGGCACGATCCTCCACCTCGTGCGACACGGCCAAGCGGTGACCCGCGGCGACCTCGCGGCTGCCACCGGGCTGGCCCGCTCGACGATCGCCCAGCGCGTCGACGTGCTCCTGGCGAACCAGTGGCTGGTCCCCGGGGGCGACAGCGCGTCGACCGGTGGCCGGCCGCCGACCACCCTCGCCTTCAACGGCGAGGCCGGCGTGGTCGCCGCCGCCGACATCGGCGCGACCCACTCCCGGGTCGCGATCACCGACCTCAGAGGTCACGTCCTGGTGGAGCGGGCCCGGGAGATCGCCGTCGCCGACGGGCCCGAGCTGCTGCTCACGTGGCTCGAAGCGACGATCGAGGAACTGATGGCCGAGGCCGGCCGCGACCGCGACGCGCTCCGCGGGATCGGAGTCGGCCTGCCCGGACCGGTCGAGCACGTCACCGGCCGCGCCGTGAACCCGCCGATCATGCCGGGCTGGAACCACTACCCGGTGAGCGAGCGCCTCTCGCAGCACTTCGGGGTGCCCGCCCTCGTCGACAACGACGTCAACATCATGGCCGTCGGCGAGCACTGGGTGAACTGGCGCGACGAGGCCTTCCTCCTGTTCGTCAAGATCGGCACCGGAATCGGCTCGGGAATTGTCGCGGGCGGGCACGTGCATCGCGGCGCCGATGGCGCGGCCGGCGACATCGGGCACATCCACGTCCGCGACCACGACGACGTCGTGTGCCGATGCGGGAACGTCGGCTGCCTCGAGGCGGTTGCAGGGGGCCTCGCGCTCGCCAGTCGGCTGCGCGACCTGGGTCTTCCGACCCGATCGAGCCGCGACGTCGTCGACCAGGTGCTCGCGGGGCAGCACGACGCGGTGCGACTGGTGCGCCAGGCCGGGGTCGAGATCGGCGGCGTGCTCGCGGCGTGCGTGAACATCCTCAACCCGGCCGTGATCGTGATCGGCGGTGACATTGCGGCGGCCGGCGAGCCCCTGCTGGCCGGGATCCGCGAGGTCGTCTACCGGCGCTCGCTCCCCCTGGCGACCGGCCGACTCCGGATCGCGCGCGCCGGCCTCGGTGACTCGGCCGGCATCGTCGGCGCGGCGGTGATGGTGCTCGAGGCGATCCTCGCCCCGTCGGCCATCGACGCGACTCTCGTGCGCACCGCAGCGCGCTGAGTGGGGCCGCCGGGCGCCCGGGTCAGGCTCCGGCGAACTCGGCCAGCGCCGCGAGCTCCGCGGTGGTCCCGATCGCGATCAGGACATGGCCGGGCAACATCGTCGCGTCGGGCGGCGGATTGGTCACGAAGGCACCATCGACCTCGCGGAGGGCGAGGACCAGGGCGCCGGTTCGGTCGCGTACCTGGAGCTCACGAAGCGAGCGACCGGCCATCCGTGAGTTGTCGCTGATCGGCACCTCCTCCAACCTGAACTCCAGTGCCTGATCGTGCATCACGACGTCGACGAACTCCGCGACGTTCGGGCGCAACACGAACGCCGCCATGCGGGCGCCACCGATGTTCTGCGGGTTGACCACCCGGTTCGCGCCGGATCGTCGCAGCTTCGACTCGCTCTCGTTGCTCCGCGCCCGGGCCACGATGAACAGCTCGGGGTTGAGCTCCCGAGCGCTCAAGGTGATGAACGAGTTGTCGGCATCGCTGTCCACCGCGGCCACCAGCGCGCCCGCGCGTTCGATGCCCGCCGCGCGCAGCGTCGCGTCGTCGGTGGCGTCGCCCACGACGAGCGGGTGATCGACGCCGCCGCCGACAGCGGGGTCTCGCTCGACCACCACCAGTGCCCGGCCCGCGGCGGCCACCTCGAGGGCGATGGCGGCGCCGACCCGTCCCCAGCCGCAGATGATCACATGGCCATCGAGTGAGGCGATCGACTGTTCCATCCGGCGTCTCCCTAGCAATTCGTTGAGCCGACCCTCGATGAAGGTCTCGACCATCAGGCCGAAGGCGTAGAACGCCGCACCGACACCGCAGAGGATCAGCACCATGGTGAAGATCTGGCCACCACCGGAAAGGGGCTCGACCTCGCGGAATCCGACCGTCGAGATCGTCGTCACCGTCTGGTAGGCGGCATCGAGCGTGCCGAAGCCCAGCAGCACGTAGCCGACCGTGCCCACCACGACGACGACCAACAGCGCGACCAGTCCCCCACTCACCCGCCGCCAGTGGCTCATCGATCGGGATCCTACGGGCGATCCTCACGCACCGATCGAGCAGCGGACCGGGAGCGAGGCGAGTCCGCGGATGAACATCCGGTCGCTCCACACCGGCTCCCCGGCCAGCTCGAGGTCGTGGAGTCGGGACAGGAACGGCCTCAACAGGTGCACGGCCTGCAGCCGGGCCAGGTGCGACCCGAGACATGCGTGAGCGCCGCTGCCGAACTGCACGTGCTCGCCCGCGTCGTCACGATCGACGACCACGGCGTCCGCGTCGTCGCCCCATCGGCGCGGGTCACGGTTGGCCGACGCCAGTCCGACGAACAGGACCTCACCGGGTGGGATGTCGACCTCTCCGAGTCGCAGCGACCTGGTGGTGATGCGACGGATGAACTGGTTCGGGCCGTCGAAGCGCAACAACTCGCTGACGGCGTTCGGGATCAGGCCCGGTTCGGCGCGGAGGCGTGCCAGCTGCTGGGGATGTCGGAGCAGGGCGAGCATGCCGTTGGCGACCTGCCCCGCGGTCGGCTCGTGACCCGCCATGTAGAGGGTGAGGAGCTGCGACATGAGCTCGTCGCCGTCCATCGTCGCGCCGTCGTCGTCGACGTGGACGAGGTACGACAAGAGGTCATCGGCCGGCTCACGCCGGCGCTGTTCGACCTCGACCTCGAGGTAGTCGTGCATCGCCCCGAGGGCGGCGAAGAGCTCCTCGCGATCGGCAGCCGAAAGGGGGTCACGACTGCGAGCGACCCAGCTCGTCCAGAGCCGGAACTGCGGGCCGGCCTCCTCCGGCATGCCGAGCCATTCCGAGAAGATCTCCACCGGCAGCGGATACGCGAGGTCCGACACGAGGTCGACGTCGCCCCTCCGACCACCGAGCCGGTCACGCAATCCGTCGATCGCCATCCCCACACGATCGGCCACCAGCCCGGTGAGCCGGTCGACCTCGCGCACCCGGAACGGCGCCGCGAGCAACCGGCGGACCCGGGTGTGGTCGGGGTCGTCGAGGTGGACGATCGTGCGGGTCGCCCGGGGGTGATCCGCGAGGCCGTCCAACTCGAGTTGCACGATCGGGCTCGGCGTCGCCCTGCGGATGTCGCTCGACATCGTCGGATCGCGGAGCACCGCCACCACGTCGTCATGGCGCGTCAACACCCATCCGTGGAGGAGGTCCGACCGATGGACCGGGTCGTCGTCTCGCAGCACGGCGTACTGCTCGTAGGGGGAGGCGATGAAGGCAGGATCGAACGGGTTGAAGCCAAGCGACTGCACGGTGGCGCACGGTAGTGGCGCGGTGCTCGATCCAGGACCTCCGGCCCCGGGGAATGAGAGGGTTGGACGTGCCACGATCCACTCAGACGCTGCCATGAACTCCCCCGCCGGTGCTCCCGCCAGCCTCGTCGGCGACGGCGATCTCGTTCCGTGCATCGACGGGATCGACCGCCCCTACCTCAACCTCGACGCCGCGGCCTCCACCCCGGCCCTCCCGGCCGTGGCCGAGGCTGTCACCGAATTCCTCCCGTCGTACTCGAGCGTCCACCGCGGTGCCGGATACCGCTCGCGGGTCTCCACCGCCGCCTACGAGAACGCTCGCGCCGCCGCGCTCGCCTTCGCGGGTCGCGATCCCGACCGCGACGTCGCGATCATCTGCCGCAACACGACCGAGGCAATCAACCACCTCGCCTACCGCCTCCGACTCGCACCTGACGACGTCGTGGTGACCACCGTCGCCGAGCACCATGCCAACCTCCTTCCGTTCGCGCGCCTCTGCGAGCGTCGCCACGTCGACTGCGGCGTCGAGGGGACCTTCGGCGCCGACGCCGTCATCGCGCTCCTCGACCTCGACCCCCGACCGCGGCTCCTGGCGATCACGGGCGCCTCCAACGTCACCGGCTGGAGCCCCGACCTCGACGCGATCATCCCCGCCGCCCACGACCGGGGCATCCCCGTGCTCGTCGACGCCGCCCAGCTCGCCCCCCACCGACCGATGCCGGCCGA
>DATEEV010000022.1:0-6107 GCA_035281005.1 Microthrixaceae bacterium
GCCTTGCCGTTGCAGCGGAATTGGCGACCGCCCGTGCCGGGCAGGACCGCGTTGTCCATCGACTTCATCGCGGCGATGACGGAGGCCGGGGTGACCTCCCCCTCGAGTCCCGCGGTGCCGATCGCGAGGGCCGCGAACGAGGAGTACGTCCCCGACGGCGACGACGAGTCCCGCGGGATGTCCGAGGTGGCGTACTTGTCCAGCACGGCGTTGTACTGCTCGGTCGACGGGTCTGCCTTGTCGCCGAGGGCATCCGAGGCGCCGAGGCGCATCCCCTCGAGGACGCCGGAGCTGGCGAGGGCCTCGCGCATGGCGTCGGTGACGCAGAACGAGATCGTGGCGATCGTGCCCTTGAAGCCGGTCGCGATGAGGCCGTTGATGGCCGGAATGCAGAACGCGTCGTGGCCGACGATGTTGACTGCACCCTCAGGGTTCTCCTTCACCACCTGCTGCGCCTGCGGAGTCATGTCGATCGTCCCGAGCGGCGCAGGCACGAGCTGCGGATCGAGCCCGGCTTCCTCGAACGTCGCCTTGGTGTCGTCGGACGCATAGATGTCGGTCGCCGCCGGAAGGTCGATGACGATGATGGACACGTCCTCGGTGTCGACCTCCTCGGCCACCCCGATCGGGAACTCGACGGTGAGGGCGTGGCCGTCCTGCAGCACAAAGGTGGAGTCCGGGTCGTCGAGGTACGACTGCTCGGTCGTGGCGAAGCTGATGACGGGGATGCCGGCCTCGTGCAGGGTCTCCCAGCCGGTGACCGTCGAGTCGGCGCCGGTGATCACCGCGACGGCGCCGGCACTGATCAACTCGTTCGCGCAGTCGATGGCCTTCGACGGGTCGAGCTCGTTGTTGCAGGTCTGGAGCTCGATCGGACGGCCGCCGACACCGCCCAGGTACTCGTTGATCCACGCCACGGTGGCCACGGCGGCGGGCTCCTCCAACCCACCTCCCTCCGAGCACTGGGCGCAGTCACCGCCCGTGGTGAGGAGCCCGACCACCACCGGCTCACCGGTGGCGGGGTTCGGAGTGCCGAGCAGGTCGGCGCTGGGGGCCGTGGTCGTCTCGCTGCTGTCATCCCCACCGGCACCCTCGTCGCTGCCGTCGTCGCCGCACGCGGCAACACCGAGCACGAGGAGAGCGGCGAGACCTGCACCGACGACTCGTCGCGTGGCCCGATGGCCCAAACGTTCCCCCATGTCGCTTCGCTCCTCCCCCCGGCGGGCAATTGTCGCTGCGCCGAATCCGTCAGTCGACTGTCAGAAAGTATCCGAGGGCCAGTGGGGCCGCAAGTACGGTCGCGCCGTGCATCAGTGCACCGCGAGCACGCCTCCATCGGCGACGATCGCCTGGCCGGTGATGAACCCCGCGTCGGCCGAGAGGAGGAATCGGACCACGCCGGCGATGTCCTCGGGCTGCCCGATCCGGCGGAGGGCAGCGGCCGATTCGAACGACTCCCGCACTTCGGGGAACACCAGACCGGGCGCCAACATCGGTGTGTCGATGTAGCCGGGGCACACCGCGTTGACCCGGATGCCTTCGGGCCCCAACGTCGCCGCCATCGACCGGACGAGCCCCAACATGCCCGCCTTGGACGAGCAGTAGGCCGGGATCACCGCGCTCCCCACGATCGCGTCGATCGACGCGATGCCCACGATCGCCGCGCCCTCGCCGGCTGCACGCAGGTCGGCCAACAACAGCTGCGAGATCCGGGCGAACGCCACCAGGTTGACGTCGAGCACCCGTTGGAAGTTCGCGAAGTCGACGTCGCCGATCGGCTCGATGGCCACGATCCCCGCGGCGTGCACGAGCCCACCGACCAACGGCAGCGCGGCACGTGTCCGTTCCACAGCCGCCTCGACCGCGTCCGGATCAGCCACGTCGACCGAAATGCCAATCGCCGGGACGTCGAGGCGCTCGATCGCCGCGACCGCGGCGTCGCCGTCGAGGTCCCATGCGGCGACCGGCCGACCGACCTCGGCGAGCGCCCGCACACAGGCGCGTCCGATGCCCGAACCGCCCCCGGTGACCACGACGCCACTCGTCATCCCCACCTCATCGACCTGTCATTGGACTGCCACATTTGGCGTACAGTACTGCGGCCGCCTCCTCGATGATGAGGACGAGACGGGACGAGCAGGGGGACGATGAGGTTGTCCAGCACCACGACCAGCGACCTGAACTACGACCCGTACTCGGCGGAGCTGGCGTACGACCCGCACGCGCTGTTCCGCCGGATGCGCGACGAAGCACCGCTCTATTACAGCGAGGAGCACGACTTCTACGCGCTGAGCCGCTTCGACGATGTCGAGCGGGCCCACGTCGAGAAGGACGTCTTCATCTCGCGCAAGGGCGTGACGCTCTCGCTCCTCAAGGCCGACGTCGAGTTCCCACCGGGCACCGTGATCATGGAGGACGCCCCGTCCCACACGATCCATCGCGCGTTGCTGTCGAGGATGTTCACGACGCGGAAGGTCGCCGGGCTGGAGCCGATGATCCGCCAGCTCTGCGCCGACCTCCTCGATCCGCTCGTCGGCACCGGCCGCTTCGACTTCGCCACCGACCTGGGTGCGATCATGCCGACCAGGGTCGTCGGGATGTTGATCGGGATCCCCGACGACCGCAGCGAAGCCGTCCGGGACTTCTTCGACGACTCCCGCAAGTCCGGCAACCGCGACGTCTTCACGGGTGAGATCTTCGCCGAGTACATCGACTGGCGGACCGCGAACCCGGGCGACGACGTCATCTCCAACCTGCTGCATGCGGAGTTCGAGGACGAGACCGGCACACGGCGGACACTCACCCGCGAGGAGCTGCTCGCCTACGTCAACATCGTCGCCGCCGCCGGCAACGACACGACCCGTCGCCTCATCAGCTACACGGGCAAGGTGCTCGCCGACCATCCGGATCAGCGCCGCCTGCTCGTGGATGACCCGTCGCTCGCCTCGAACTGCATCGAGGAGATGCTCCGGTTCGAGCCTCCTCCCCTGTTGGCATGCCGCTACGTCGCCAGCGACAGCGAGTGGTACGGCCAGACGGTGCCCGCCGGCAGTCACATGGCGCTGCTCGTCGCCTCGGCCAACCGCGACGAGCGCAAGATCGACGATCCCGATCGCTTCGACATCACGCGCACGCCGGGCCAGATCTTCACCTTCGGCTTCGGCGCCCACTACTGCCTCGGCCAGGCGCTCGCCCGCCTGCAGGCACGAATCGCCATCGAGGAGGTCATCGCCCGTTTCCCCGAGTGGGAGGTCGACGAGGCGAACGCCAAATTCGTCTACGACGGCGACCTGCGAGGCTGGGACTCCCTGCCGGTGCACACGACCTGAGCATCGCCCTCTGAGGTTGCGCGAGGTTTCGAGCGTCGTGGATAGTTGTCCGGCCCAGGCTCTGGATCGGCTCCAGTGAAGCCGGGCAGGGGGCGTGACGACAGAGGTGGGAATGTTCAGATTCGGACGAATCGTGGTCGCGGTGGTGTTGGCGTCGGTGATCGCCGGGTGCGGCCGCGCCGAACCGGAAGAGTCGATGTCACCGGAGGACGCATCGGTGGTGGCGGCCCTGGGGCAGGCCCGCGAGATGACGGGCACCTTCGAGCTCGACGTCAGCAACGACGGTGCGGGCTCCACGTTCGAGGTGACGGTCGCCGACGGGAACTACCACATCAAGCCCGTCGCCCTGGCAGAGGGTGCGACGCCGGGACCGGGGGAATTGTTGTTCCTCGCCGACGGACGCACCCTTTCCCGAACAGGCGACTCTGCATGGACCGTTCAGCCGTCGGTCCAGGCGGCGAGCATGGGCAACCCGGGCGCGATCCTCGACAGCTTCGCCGGCATGAGGGGCTACAGCCCCGGCAGCACAGAGGACCTCGCAGGACGCGAAACGACCCGGTTCGTCGCGGAGGCGTCGGAGGCCGAACAGGTCATGAAGGTGATGGGACTCGACCAGCTCGAGGCGGTCGGGGGGTCTGAGCTCACCGAGCTCCTCGGTCAGTTCCTGGCCGAGACCTCCCGGATCGAGGAGACCGTGTGGGTCGATGACGAGGGCCAGCTCGCGCAGGCCACGCTCGAGCTCTCCAACTCGGCGGGCGAACGCCCGGAGTGCGAGTTCCTCCCGGGGGAGATCACCTTCACGGTGACCGACGTGCGGGTCGACGAGTCGGCCGTGGTGGCGGTCCCCGCGGACGCCGAAGTGACCGAAGCTCCGCCCACTTCCGCCCCGGCCGTGCCCGGCGCCGGCCAGATCGGGACGATGGCGGCGGCCTTGCAGAGCTGCTTCAAGTGAGGACCTGACCGGGTTCGACGTCGGAGTACGCTCCGCGGCCGTGCCGTCGTGGAAGGCGATCGAGCAAGCGGAACCGGAGTTCGCCGAGCGGGTGCAGCGGCTGTTCGACGCCGGGCGCCACAAGACGATCGCGACGCTGCGCGCGGATGGCTCGCCACGCATCTCGGGCATCGAATGCGAATTCACCGACGGTGAGCTCCGCTTCGGTTCGATGACTGGAGCGCGCAAAGGGGCGGACCTCGGGCGAGATCCGCGCTTCGCGCTGCACGGCCCGACCTTCCACCCCGAGGAGGGCAAGGAGAGCGAGTGGCCGGGCGAGGCCAAGATCGCCGGACGGGCCACCCCCGCAGGCCCGGTGGTCACGGACGACGCCGACAACCAGGAGGCCGGCGAGATGTTCGTCGCCGACATCACCGAGGTCGTCATCACCTGCCTCAACCCCGAGGCCACCCGACTCGTCGTTGAATCCTGGACGACTGAGCGAGGACTTCGAAGGATCGAGCGGGACTGATCACCCAGGCGGCTCGCCGCCACGATCGAGCCATCGGGCGAGGTCGCGCTCTGCGAGCTCGCCGACCCTCTGTTCGTAGGCACGGAGCTCGTCGTCGGTGAGCATCGACGATCCTTCGCCGACACCGCCGGACCGGAAGAAGGCATCCGGGTCGCGGAGGACGCCGAGCTGATCGGGCGCGTGCCATCGCGCGCGACGCTTCATCGAGTCGAACGTCGCCGCGGCGACGAGCTCCGGCCACGCCGAGTCGTCGACCGCGATGTCGAGGCGTGCAGCGAGCGATCGCATCTCCCGATCGGTGTCGTCGGTGAGGTCCTGGTAGTGGACGAGCACCACGTCCAGGTCGCCCATCCTGGCGCTTGCGTCGCGAATGTGGTGAACGAGCCCGCGGAGTGTCTCGAGCTCCACCTCGGGAGGCGCATCGGTGCTGATCCAGTGCTGCAACCAGTCAGCCATGGACCGCGTCGGTGGCTCGGTGGCCGGCTTCCCGGCGAGCTCGGCCATGCGTGCTCGGTTGAGGTTCGCGGAGTGGTGGTACAACGACACGGCGACGTCCAGCGGGTTGCGACCGACGACGACGTAGGTCACCTCCGAGTGGAGCGGGATCCCGTCGAGCGGCGTGTGAGTCTTGATGATCCGACGATGAAGCTGCGCGGCCAGTCGTTCGGTCACGGTGTCGAGGGGCTCGACGTCCCAGTCGAGCCACGGTGAGATCTCCGTGAGCGGCGCCGGCAGGTCAGGCGTCTGGAAGACCAGCAACGCGCAGATCATCTGCATCCAGGTGGTGCCGCACTTCGAGCGAGTGCTGATCACGATGTCGCCGGCGCGGTGCTCGAACCCGCGCCAGCGTTCGTCATACTCGGACCCGTAGCTCCTCACCCGCCCGACGGTATCGGGGGCGCCGTCATCCAGCCTGCGCCACACTGGCGCGGTGATCGAAACCCCCGAGCAGTACCTCGACGCCGCCCCCGAGATCGGGCAGCCCTGGCTACGGGAGTTCTGGGAGTACGTGCGGACCAAGTACCCCGATCAGGAGCTGACCATGTTCCGCCAGACACCCATGTTCAAGTTCAGTCGCTCGTACCTGGAGGGCTACGTGATGTTCACCGCGGCCAAGGCCCACTTCGCGGTGCACGCGATCGACTTCGACCTGGTGCAACAGGCGAGGGAATCGATCCCGGCCGCGAAGGGCGGCAAGGGCAACGTGGCGGTCAAGTACACCGCCGAGGACGCGAAGCCCGCGCTGCGTGAGTTCGTCGACGCGGTGATGGCCCGCCACGGCTTCACGGCCTGACCACCTCACGTCTCGAACGGC
>DATEEV010000023.1:0-3848 GCA_035281005.1 Microthrixaceae bacterium
CGCCGCCACCGAAGCCGAATGCTCCGCTTCCGCCGGTTCCCACGCCGGCGATCCCCACCGTCGACGTGGTCAACGTCGGGGGGTTCGTCGTGAGCGTGGCGATCGCTCCGCAGTTGCGATCCCTGCTCGACGCCTTCGCCCCGACCGGACACGTGCTCGGCGGCGGCGCCTATCGCGATCCTGCGTCACAGATCTCGTTGCGAGCCGCGCACTGCGGACCGACCTACTACGACATCTACCTGAAGCCGTCGTCGCAGTGCTCGCCGCCGACGGCCCGACCGGGCGCGTCGATGCACGAGCTCGGGATGGCGATCGACTTCACCTGCGACGGCACGCTGATCAACAGCCACGACAACGTGTGCTTCGTCTGGCTCGCGGCCAACGCGGCGAACTACGGCCTGTACAACCTGCCGTCAGAGCCGTGGCACTGGTCGACCAATGGAAACTAGGCCGTCGCTGCTCTGATCCTCATGCGCCGTCAGCTGTTGTCGCTGTCCGGTGATTCCGTCGCTTGCCGACCGTCCAGGCTGCCCGCACACTCTGTTCGTGACCCAGCTCGAGGACTTCCATCGGGACTTCCTGCCGCGCCGGCGCCGACCGAACTGCGAAGCACCCACGTCTTCCGGCGGGAGAACGGTCATTGGCGCGCGGTGCACCGCCACGCCGATCGCAAGCAACCGGACGCCTGACACATCAACCTGCGCATGACGGAGGACGGCATTCGGGGCGGACGGCTCTCGCGGGGACTTCCACTCGCCGGGCTCGCCGTCCGGCAGGGCTTGGGGCGCGTCGCCGGAAAGCTGACCCGCGACGAGCAGAAGAAGGTCGATCGATTCACCCGCGAGGCCGAGCGCTATGTCGCCGTGCTCGGCGAGATGAAGGGCGTGGCCATGAAGGTCGGCCAACTCCTGTCCTTCCTCGATGCCGGCGCCATCCCGGAACAGCACCGGGAGGCCTACCAGCAGATCATCGGCGCACTGCAAGCCGACGCGCCGCCGATGCCGTTCGAGACGGTGCGTGTCGTGCTCGAGCGCGAGCTCGATCGTCCCGTCGAGGAGGTGTTCGCGTTGATCGGCGAGCGCCCGATGGCGGCTGCATCAATCGGCCAGGTGCACGCCGCGCACCTTCTCGACGGCCGGGAGGTCGTGGTCAAGGTCCAATATCCGGGTGTGGGCGACGCGATTCGGTCGGACCTCCAGAACACCGAGCTGATCGCCTCCTTTGCCACCCTGGCGTCGAAGCTGTCGCCGATCCGGGTCACCGCGGACCCGACCGCCATCGCCGAGGAGATCACCGAGCGGGTCACCGAGGAGCTCGACTACCGGATCGAGGCGGCGAACCAGGCCGAGTTCCGCTCCCACTACGAGGGCCATCCGTTCATCCGCATCCCCGAGGTCGTCCCGGAGCTCTCGACCGAGCGGGTACTGGTGATGGACCAGCACCACGGTCTCCGGTGGACCGCTGCCCTCGAGCAACCTGAGGAGCTCAAGCACACCTGGGGAGAGGTCATCCACCGCTTTGTGTTCGGCTCCCTCTACGACTTCGGCGAGTTCAACGCCGACCCGCATCCGGGCAACTATCTCTTCCATGTCGACGGCGGGGTCACGTTCCTCGATTTCGGCTGCGTGAAGCGGTTCTCGCCCGAGCAGGTCGCCGCGTTGCGACGCATCTCCCAGTCGGTCTTCGACGACCAGGACACCGATGCGCTGTTCCAGTCCTTCGTGACCCTGGGATGCATCCCCCGCAAGACCAAGCTCCAACCGGAGCGGGTCTTCGAATGGTGGGGGCCCATCTGGGATCCGGGGCGCGGCACCGAGCCGTTCACCTTCACGCCCGAGTTCGCCGCCTGGGTGATGGAGCGCAACTTCGATGCCTTCGGCGAATGGCGTGACATCGCCCGCGGCATGGGCATCGGGCGGGAGTCGAAAGACTGGACGTTCCTCACCCGGATCCAGCTCGGTCTCTACAGCGTTCTCGGCGCGCTGCGGGCCAGCCGCGACTGGCGTGCCATCCACGACGAGCTGCGGAAGGGCGAGGCACCGCGAACCGAACTTGGACAGCGGCACCAGGCTTGGAAGGCAGCACGGACCCACCGTTCAGGTGGTGACCCCGGCATGTCGTCCTCTTCGCCCTGATCATTGGCGTCTGCGGCCGCCCAGCATTCAACCGCCTTCGTGGGTCGGAAATGCTGCGGCTCTTCGACAGATGCGCCAGACGCACGGCCTCAACTCAGGGGGTCAACTGTCACCACGCCGGACGTTCCGTCGACGGTGAGCTTCGCTCCGGTCGGAATGTCGGTCGTTGCCCCGTTGATGCCGACCACGGCCGGGATCCCAAGCTCGCGGGCAACGATCGCGGCGTGGCTCATGACGGCGCCGTACTCGACCACGACACCCCTTGCCGCGAGGAAGAGCGGCGTCCACGCCGGGTCGGTCTGCGGTGCGACCAGGATCTCGTCGGCTGCGAGCTCGCCTGGCTCATTCGGGTCGAGGATGATCCGGGCCCGACCGGTGACGATCCCAGCGCTCACCCCGAGGCCCTGATGGCGCGTGATCCCGCCGTCGGCGTGGGACCCGGCGACGGCGCGCGGCGGCCACGTGGACGGGTGGGGGAGCTCACGCTCGAACCAGAACGGGGGTTGGCGCTGCTGAAGCGCGGCGCGAAGCTCACGCCGCCCGGCGATTGCGTCGGCGAACCGCATCGGGTGCTCGAGCGCCTCCTCGAGTTCGTGTTCGACGAGGAGGTAGATGTCGTCGCGGTCGATGCCGTGGCGGTGCGCGAGCTCGTTGAGCGCGCGGCGGGACTCGAACAAGGCGCGGACGAGCGCTGCTTTGGTGGCCTCACGCTCGCGGGCGTAGAGGGCGGCGTTGCGCACGACGAGGTGGAACAACCGCCGGCGCGGCCCACGCATCCGGCTCGCCACCCTCTCGGTGGCGGCGAGGCGTTGCTCGGCGAGACGGGCCGCGGCGTCGCGCGGGTCGCGTCCGGCGGGCGCGTGGCGGAGCCGTTCGACGGTGCGCAGCGCAGAGTGAGGGTCGGTGCCCCACTTCGGTGAGGACAACTCGAGCTCGTCGACGCCGTGGAAGCCGAAGCAGCGGAGGAACTCGTCGAAGGCGACGACGAACTCTCCGGCCGCCGGGTCCGACCGCAGGGAACGCTCGAGTTCTTCACCGCAGGTATCGAAGAGCTTCGTCAGGGAATCGGACTGCCGTACCTGGCGACCCAGCTCCCAGAGAGCGATCGCCGGCCCCGCCGAGGCGACACCTCCGAGTCCGCTCGTGATGGCATTGGCTGCGTCGGGCTCTCCGGCGGATGCAGTGAGACGTTCGATCACGATCCGCGCGGCGCCGGCATGCAGCGTCACCGTCATCATCTCGACGAGCAACCGGTCGAACCATGACGATGCGCACCGCGCCCGGCGGATCAGTTCGTCATCACCGGCGGTGTCGGCGGGAGCGAGGGATGCCACCCAGGCGCCGACCGCCTGTTGAGCCACTCGAGCCCGCTCTGCGTCGCGCTGTCGCAATCCACGACTGGCGTATCGACCCAGACGGAGGGTTGCGCTGATGCTGCGGTGGCCCGCCCGTGCGACGTATGGGGGAAGGACACCGACTCCGCTGTATTGGGCGTCGAGGTCATCGACGGACATGCCGGGGGCGCGGACGGCGGCGATGCGTGCCATCGACACGTTGGCGTAGAGGTAGCCACCGAACTGGACGAACACGGCGTTGCGCGGGTCTTGCACCTGCGACTTCGACAGCGCCCCGGCGGCGAGGAAGAAGCGGGTCTGGCTCCGCGTGCTGGCGTTGAGCATCAGCGAGCCACTCATCGGGCTGATGACGCTCGGG
>DATEEV010000024.1:0-5225 GCA_035281005.1 Microthrixaceae bacterium
CGTGCTCGACACGACGTACTTCTTCGCCCGGTCGATGGTCTCGGCGAATGGGATCTCCCACTCATCCATCCAGTCAGGCCACGTGCCCGTGGCCGGCTGCCGCCACGCCGATTCCATCATCTCGTAGGTCACCCGGCCGAACAGCAGGGCATCGGCTCGTCCCATCTCAGCGGTCCAGTAGCGCATCGACTCCTCGTCCGGCGGGAGCCCTGCCTCGTGATGGCAGCAGCCGTCGAGCGTGACGTTGATCGAGTATCGAAGTGCTCTCACCTTGTTGCTCTCCCTTGATGCGCTCCGCGCGTTCACCGGACCCCTACTCAGACGACTGCCGGCGCCATTTCTCATCGGCGCCCTCGTCGAGGACGGGTACCCGACGAGCTGTTCACTCGTCGCGGGTTCGTCCGTCTCCGACACCATCGGCCAGCCGCCGACGGTTGGCGCTACCCGTCCGCTTCTACGTCCGCCGAGGCCACGCCGAGCGCTGCTCTCAACGCGTCGAGGTCCTGTGCCCCGAACACAAGCCTGGTTCCCGTCGCGACGTAGACAAGGTCCAGGTTCACACCCCCAGCGGCGATCCTCCGGGTGAGGTCGGTGAGAACACCCGGCTTGTCGTCCGCGTCGACGACGACCACCTCGCGCTCAGTGGCGACGTCGATGCCCGCCCTCGCGAGCGCGTCTCGCGTGGGTCCTGCGTGCTTCACGAGGAGATGGAGCTCGGCGCTTGGTCCCCCTCCGGTGTAGGTCGCCGCCGCGAGGTTCAGACCCGCATCGCTGATTGCCGCGGCGACGGCAGCGAGCGCGCCCGGCTCGTTCTCTGTGCGCACCATCAGGTCCACCGGCATGTACGCGAGCCTTCCACGCGGTGCACCGGTGTGCCACGGAGTGGATGAGCAGACAGGCCCCTCGACTCGTCGACACGGGTCGACCCCGCGCACATGACTGACGTTGCCCTTCCGGCGTGCAGGTAGGGGACGCCTCGCGTCCCAGCGGGGCGGCGTTGTCACGCTGCTCCAAACCTCCGCTCTCTCACCTTTCGAACAAGGGGGCCGCGGGCTCACCGGGGGCGCGCTCGTCTTGACGGGGTCCGGGCACCCCGCCAACGATGCTCGCCGATGATGACCATGATCGGGGGAGCCGACGGCCTCATGCTCGCGGCCGACATCGACGGGCCCACGGATGGCCCCACGGTGGTGCTCCTCCATGGCGGCGGTCAGACCCGGCACTCGTGGGGAGCGACGTGGAAGTGGCTCGCCGCGTCGGGGTGGCGGGCCATGTCGGTGGAGATGCGCGGTCACGGCGACAGCGAATGGTCCACAGAGGGCGACTACTCCATGGACGCGTTCGCCAACGACGTGCTCGCGGTGTCGGCCCTCTGCGACACGCCGCCCATCCTCGTCGGAGCCAGCCTGGGCGGGCTCGCTTCGCTGGTCGCGGTCGCCGAGGCACCAGTGCAGGAGGACGTGGCCCGCGCGCTCGTGCTGGTCGACGTTGCCCATCAGGTCGAGGTCGAGGGCCGGGAGCGGATCGGCGCGTTCATGACCCAGGAGCCCGACGGCTTCGCCTCTCTCGAGGAGGCCGCCGACGCAGTCGCGGCTTACAACCCGCACCGGCCTCGCCCCAAGGACCTGTCCGGCCTCGCGAAGAACCTCCGCCAGCGCCCCGACGGTCGCTGGGTCTGGCACTGGGACCCGAAGTTCGTGTCGGGCAAGTTCGGCTCTCCCGACGAGACGCGTTCGTCGGTGATCAATCCGGATCGGCTGGCCAACGCGGTGGACCACCTGAAGATCCCCACGTTGCTGGTGCGTGGCCGGTCCAGTGACTTGTTGAGCGAGGAGGGCGCGGCGGACTTCCGCCGTCGGGTCCCCCACGCCGAGTACGCGGATGTCGCGGGCGCCGGCCACATGGTCGCCGGCGACCGCAACGAGGTCTTCAACCAGGCGATCCTCGGCTTCCTGGACAAGGTCCAGGGCTGACGCACGGTCGACCCCGGTCGACCTACAGCGATCGGAACAGTCCCCCGTCGACGAGGATCTGGGCGCCGTTGATGTACGACGCGGCCTCGCTCGCGAGGAACACGCACAGCCCGACCATGTCGTCGGGCACGCCCATCCGGCCGAGCGGGTTCATCTGCGCGACGGCGGCTCGCATCTCCTCGGGCCAGGTCTTGGCGATGTCGGTGTCGAACGCACCGGGGATCACGAGGTTGGCCCGGACCTTCGGCGCCCACGACCCCGCCAGCGCGAGCGTGAGGGCGTTGAGTCCGGCCTTGGCCATCGCGTAGGGCAGCTCGCGGTCAGTGGGCCGCAACGTGCCGGCGGTGGTGACGTTGATGATCGAGCCCCCATCGCCCTCTGCCATGCGCGTGCCGACGAGCGCCGAGAGGCGGAACGGGCCGCGGGCGTTGACCGCGTGGACCTTGTCGTAGAGCTCCTCGGTCACCGACACCAGGTCGGGGTACAGCGGCGACATCCCCGCGTTGTTGACCAGCACGTCGCATCGACCGAACTCGCCGTAGGCCTCCTCGACCAACGCGTCCGCGTCGTCCCATCGCCCGGCATGGAACGCGACCGGCAGCGCGCGACGACCGGTGCTCGCCGAGATCTGCGCGGCAGCCGCCTCGCAGGCGTCGAGCTTGCGCGACGCGATCACGACGTCGGCGCCGGCGGCCGCCATCCCCTCGGCCACCGCCCGGCCGATGCCGCGGGACCCGCCCGTGACGATCGCGACCTTGTCCGTGAGGTCCAGGCTGACGGGTGAGCTCACGGCCCGACCGCGTAGTCGGAAGTCTCGGCCAACTCCGCGGCGCGACGGAACAGATCGAGCACCACCGGCCCGAACGCCTCGAGCATGGGATTCCCCGCCGCTCGCTGGTAGCCCTGTTCGAGCACGACCGCGAGCTTCCAGCGCGCGAGCACGACGTAGTAGTCGATGTCGTCGACCTGCCGGCCCGACGAGGCCCGATAGCGGTCGAGCAGCTGGTCCATCGTCGGCATGCCCCGCAGGTCGACGTAGCTGAACCCCTCGCCCGCCGCGATGGCGGACGGGTCCTCGGGCCATGCCTGCACGACCCAGGCCAGATCGAGCTTCGGGTCGCCGACGGTGCCCATCTCCCAGTCGACGATCGCGGCCATCCGGGCCGGCCCGCCGTGCTCGAACATCACGTTGGCGAACTGGTAGTCGCCATGCATGAGCCCGGGGATGAAGTCGATCGGTCGATGGGCGCGGAGCCACGCCGCGGCCTCGTCGAAACCGGGCACGTCGCGCCCGCGGATCCGCTCGAGGAACGCGGTCCACCGGTCGACCTGGCGTTCGTGGAAGCCGTCGGGCCGCCCGAGGTCCTCCAACCCGCGCGCTCGCCAGTCGACCTTCGAGAGCTTCGCGATCGCGTCCACCAACTCGTAGGCCAGGCCCTGGCGCTGGTCCAGGTCGGAGTGGAACGGCTCCGGCCAGTCGCCCTGGGTGACCGGCGACCACCCGTCGACGAAGCCCATCAGGTAGAAGGTTCGCCCCAGCACCGAGTGGTCGGTGCAGACGGCGACGGCCGGGGTGTGGGGCACGTCGGTCCCGCGGAGGGCGTCGATGATGCGCCACTCACGCAGGATTCCGTCGTCACGGCTCTCGGGCGCGGTGGTCGGCGGGATCCGCAGCGCGGCGCGGAAGTCGTCGCCGCGGCGCACGTCGTAGATCTCGTTCTGGCTCCCGCCGCTCACGAACGCGAGCGACGGAGCTCCCGAGCCGGGCAGACCCTCCGCATCCATCCACGCGCCCAGGGCGGTGGCGTCAATGGTGGGCGTGTCGCTCTCCGCCGCCGCCATCAGGCGTTGCCGATCGCATGCTCGAGGTGCGCGGCGAGCTTCTCGCGTGCCGCGGCCTCTTTCTTGGGACGGTGCTCGGAGGGCCACAGGTCGTCGCTCGGCTTGTACTCGCGCAGCACCTGACGGGCGACGGTGACCTTGTGGACCTCGGTGGGCCCGTCGGCCAGGCCCAGGATCGGCCCGGCGAGCAGCATGCGCGCCAGGGGCAACTCGTTCGACACGCCCAGCGCGCCGTGCACCTGGATCGAGCGCTGGACGACGTCGGTGATGAGGCCGGGCATCAGGATCTTCACCGCGGCGATGTCCTTCCGCACCCGGCGGTAGTCCTGATAGCGATCGATCGCCCACGCCGTGTTCAGGACGAGCAGCCGGAACTGTCTGATCTGGGCGTAGGAGTCGGCGATGAAGCCCTGCACGAACTGCTTCTCCGCGAGCAGGCCGCCCGACACGTTCCGGCTGAGGGCGCGTTCGCACATCATGTCGAAGGCGTGGTTGCACAATCCGATCGTGCGCATCGCGTGATGGATGCGGCCGCCGCCGAGGCGGGTCTGCGCGATCGCGAACGCCTGGCCCTCGCCTCCGAGCACCGCGTCGAGCGGGACCCGCACGTTGTCGTAGTGGATGAGGGCGTGGGAGCCCTCCTCGCTCGACTCGCCGCCGAGGCCGAGGTTGCGCACGATGTTCACGCCGGGGGTGTCGGTCGGGACCAGGAACATCGACATGCCCTGGTAGGCGCTCACGTCGGGGTTGGTCACCACCATCACGATGAGGAACGAGGCCGTCTTCGCGTTCGAGGAGAAGAACTTCCAACCGTTGATGACCCACTCGTCGCCGTCGCGCTCGGCGCGGGTTTCGAAGAGGGTGGGGTCCGCGCCGGCCTGCGGCTCGGTCATCGAGTAGCAGGAGAACACCTCACCGTTCAGCAGCGGTTGGAGGTAGCGCTCCTTCTGCTCGTCGGTGCCGTAGTGGGCGATGATCTCGGCGTTGCCGGTGTCGGGCGCCTGGCACCCGAACACGATCGGCGCCCACGGCGAGCGGCCGATGATCTCGTTCATGAGCGAGAGCCTCAACTGGCCATAGCCCGCGCCCCCGAGGTCGGGGCCCAGGTGGCAGGCCCAGAGGCCGGCGTCGCGCACCCGCTGCTTGAGCGGATCGACGATCGGGCGCAGCGTGTCGTCGAGCGGGGTGAACTCACGCCCACCGAACAGGACGTCGATCGGCTCGATCTCCTCGCGGACGAACTGGTCCATCCAGTCGAGCTTCTCCTGGAACTCGGGCTCGGTCTCGAAGTCCCATGCCATCGCACACCCCCTGTTCGACCCTGCTAGCCGCCCTTGTTAACAGGCGACGAGCCCGGGCGCCGCACGGGGTACTACCGGTCGTTCAAGTACTGGACGAGGCGTTCGGCGA
>DATEEV010000025.1:0-7915 GCA_035281005.1 Microthrixaceae bacterium
GTTGTCGTACCAGCTGAGCACCTTGACCATGTTGCCCATGGCCATGGTGAGGCCGGAGTCGAAGATCGAGCTGTAGGTCGATCCGACGATGTCGGAGCTGACGATCGGCTCCTCGGTGTACTCGATGATGCCCTTGAGCCGACCCTCGGACGCTGCTGCCTTGAACGCGGCGTTCACCTCGTCGACGGTCACCTCCTGGTTCAGCAGGCCCGTGAAGTCGGTGATCGAACCGGTGGGGACGGGCACCCGCAGCGACGTGCCGTCGAGCTTGCCCTTCATCGACTCGAGCACGAGCGAGGTGGCACGAGCGGCGCCCGTCGAGGTGGGCACGATGTTGATCGCCGCGGCACGGGCACGACGGGGGTCGCTGTGCGGGCCGTCGACCAGCATCTGGTCACCGGTGTAGGCGTGGATCGTGTTCATGAGGCCCTTCTCGACGCCGAACGCGTCGTCGAGGACCTTGATCAACGGCACGAAGCAGTTGGTCGTGCAGGAGGCGTTCGAGACCACCTTGTGCTGCTCGGGATCGAACGTGTCGTCGTTGACGCCGACCACGAAGGTGGCATCCGCGCCACCCGCGGGAGCCGACACGATCACCCGGGGAGCGCCGGCGGTGAGGTGGGCAGCGGCCTTCTCGCGATCGGTGAAGAAGCCGGTGGACTCGATGACGACGTCGACGCCGAGGTCACCCCAGGGGATCTCTGCGGGGTCGCGATGCGAGACGACCTTGAGCACGTCGCCGTCGACGTCGATGCCGCCGTCAGCGACCTTGACCTCGCCCGGGTAGGTGCCGGCGATGGAATCACGCTTGAGCAGGTGCGCCATCATCTCGAGCGACCCGAGGTCGTTCACGGCCACGAAGTCGATGTCCGCCTTCTGGGCCTTCGCCGCCCGGAAGAAGTTGCGGCCGATCCGGCCGAACCCATTGATGCCAACGCGGATGCTCATCGCGCTCCCCTGTTCATCGCCCTGCTGGTGCCTGGCTGCTTCGTCCCCATGCCAACAGATCGGCGGGGTCGCGTGCCAGTCCGGGGCGCCCGTGAGGCCGGCGTCGGGCGGGCGGCGCCGTCAGCGTTGCGCTTCGAGCGCCTTGGCCAGTCGCTCCGGGTCGTGCACCGGCCGTCCGGGCACGGCGAGCTGCCACGCCTCGCACCGGCCGTCGGCACCGGTGTCGCCGATCGAGTCGGGGTCGTAGAGCACCACGTCGGGAACGACGCCGTGGCGCGCCAGCGCGTCCAGGTGATCCCCCAAGTCGTAGCCCTCGGTCTCACCAGGCTGCGGGTGCAGGTTGCACACGTAGACGACCCGCCCGTTCGACACGTTGATGGCCTCGAGGACGGCCGGAACCGCGGTCGCGGCGAGCACGCTGGTGAACAACGAACCGGGACCGATCACGACGAGGTCCGCGCCCCGGATGGCATCGAGCGCGGCGGGCGGCGCAGCGGGCCGGCTGGGCACGAGCGTGACGCGGTCGATCCCCTTCGTCCGCATGATGCGCACCTGCCCGATCACCTCGATGCCGTCGCGGGTCAGCGCCCGCAGCACCACCGGCTCGACCGACGACGGGTAGACCACGCCGATCGAGTCGGTGAGGCGGCCGATCTCGGCCAATGCCTCGGGCAGGTCATGGCCGGTCTCAGCGAGCGCGGCGATCAACAGGTTGCCGAAGGCGTGACCGATGATGTCGCCAGCGCCGAACCGGTGATGCATGGCCGCGGCGAGTGTGGAGTCGGGCGAGGACAGCGCCACCAGTGCCTTGCGAAGGTCGCCGAGTGCGGGCAGATCGACGGCGTCACGAAGTCGGCCCGTGGAGCCGCCGTCGTCCGCGACGGCCACGACCGCGGCGATCGACGATGTCGTGCGCCGCAACGCGGCGAGGCTCGCGGCGAGCCCGTGCCCGCCTCCGATGGCGACGACCGCCGGTGCGGTCATCGATCGATGTCCCGATGGAACACCCGCGGCTCGATCCCGGCTCGCCGCAGCGCGTCCGCGATGGCCTCGGCGATCACCACCGATCGATGCCGGCCGCCGGTGCAACCGAGCGCGATCGTCAGGTACGCCTTGCCCTCGCTGCGGTAGAGCGGCACCAACAGGTCGAGCAGGCTCTCGAGTCGCTCCAGGAACTCACCGGTGACCGGGATCTTGAACAGGTGGGCGATCACCTCGCGATCGAGACCCGACAGCGGCCGCAGCTGCTCGTCCCAGTACGGGTTCGGCAGGAAGCGGCAGTCGATCACGAGGTCGACGTCGCTCGGCAGGCCGTACTTGTAGCCGAACGACATGACGGTGGTCTGCATGAGGCTCTCGAGCGCCTTGTCGCTGAAGAGCTCGGTCGCGCGGACCCGCAACTCGTGGATCGTGAGGCCCGACGTGTCGATCACGAGGTCGGCACTCTCACGAACCGGCGTCAGCAGGGCCCGCTCCCGCTCGATGGCGGCGCCGACCGAATCGCCGTCGGAGAGCGGATGACGACGCTTGGTCGATTCGTATCGTCGGATCAAGACATCGGTCGCCGCGTCGAGGAACACGACCCGCACCATCGCCCCCGATTCGCGCAGCTCCTGGATCGCGGCAGGCACTTCATCGGTGGCCGGACCCGACCCCACGACGAGCGCGACCTTCGGTGTGGCTGACCGCGGCCCGCTGCTCAGCTCCGCCACCTTGGGGATCAGGCTGGCGGGAAGGTTGTCGATCACGAACCAGCCGAGGTCCTCCATCGCGTTGCCGACCTGGGTGCGGCCGGCACCTGACAGACCCGCGATCACGACCACGCTGCTCACCGCGTCAACGGTACCGCCGCGCTCCTTGCGTCGAGTCGATTCAAGTGCCGTCGGAGTGAATGATTTTTTCCTCGATTTCGGGAAACACTTTGCGTCTTTCGTGGTTCAATGCCCTAGTGCGTCTGGCCCACCCCGGGCGCACATCTCCCCCCACCCCAGCGCAGAGAGGGCCGGCTCCCCACCAGCCGCCCTCTCTGTTGCTTTTTTGCTCGCTTGCACTACGCAACGTTGCTGCTTTGATCGGCTGCGCTACGCAACGTTGCTCCTTTGCCCGCATGCGCGACGCAACGTTGCTCTTGTCTGGCTGCCGCCACGCAAGGTTGATTTTTCGGCGCGTTTCGTTATGCGATGGGGGGTTTCGCGCTCCCCCCTGTGCGGACGCACCGTTCCCCTCGACGCGATTGAGGCTGATTTCGCCGCCCCGCCGTTGGTTTTGCATTTCGTCAATTAGGACTTCGACAGCCTGAGGAACAGCAGTCTCGGAATCGTGGCGCACTGTTCGTATTCCTCGGCCCGTTCGAGGAACCCCGACGGCGGCGCCGGCTCTTCCATGTGGTCGAGCACCAGCCCCCGAGCTCGTGCCGAGTTCAGGTACCGGTGCAGCGGACGATGCTCGAAGCGGATGAACACGCCTCGCTCGACCTGCTCGACCGTTGACGCCTCCGGCAGGTACGGCCCGACCCGCCAGTACTGCTCAGGAGGGTCGAGGACACGGTCGTCGATCCAGCCCGACCCCGGCGTCTGCAGCAGCGGGTGATTCAACAGGAACAGAAAGCGGCCGCCGGGACGCAGCACGCGGGCGACCTCGGCGAGCGCCCCGTCGAGGTCGTCGATGTGCTCGAAGACCAGGCAGGCGATCGCCGCCTCGAACGATTCCGAACGGAACGGCAGCGGCACCGCGCCGGCACGCACGTAGGCGACCCCGGCTCCGCGCCGCTGCGCCTCGATGACCTGGGCCCACGCCGGATCGGCGCCGACGACGTCGAGGCCCGCCGAGGCCGCGACGCGGCCGACCTGGCCCTCACCGCAGCCGATGTCGAGCACTGACCCTGTCGCCGGTAGGTGGGCCGCGACGAGCGGCAGGATCTGCTCGGTGTACTCGGGATCGGCGCCGTTGGTGAACTCGTCCTGCCACCAGCGAGCGTGGGCCTCCCAGGGCTCGCTCGACGAGCTCATGGGCCGCGACCGGCGTGCACCTTGTCGAACACCGCCTGTGCCACCGAATCCGGGAGCCACGGCAACGCGATGAGCGTCGCGATGTCTGCCTTCTTGATCGCGTTGACCCCACCGAGCTCCTTGACCAGACGCTTGCGCCGAACCTCGCCGAGGCCCGGGATGTCGTCGAGGACCGACGTCGTCATGCGCTTGCCGCGCAGTTCGCGGTGGAACGAGATCGCGAACCGGTGCGACTCGTCGCGGATCCGCTGCAGCAGGAAGAGGGCCTCGGACTGGCGAGGGATCCGGATCGCCTCCGACCGACCCGGCACGAAGACTTCCTCGAATTGTTTCGCCAACGCGCACACCGGAATCTCCTCCTCGAGGCCCAACGACTCGAGCACCCGCACCGCGACCCCGAGCTGGCCCTTGCCGCCGTCGACGACCAGCAGCTGCGGCGGGTACTGGAACTTCCCGCGCTCCTCGACCGGAAGCGCCCGGTCTCGCAGGTAGTTGGTGAGTCGTCGGGTCAGCACCTCCTCCATGGCGGCGAAGTCGTCGTTGCCGGCGACCGTGCGCACCTTGAACCGCCGATACTCCCGCTTGTCCGCGAGCCCGTCGGTGACGACGACCATCGAGCCGACGTAGTCGGTGCCCTGGATGTGGCTCATGTCGAAGCACTCGATCCGCAGCGGCGCCTCGGGCAGCTCGAGCCAGTCCTGCAGCTCGTTGAGCGCCCGCGCCCGGCTGTTGTGATCCGAGGCCCGACGTAGGCGATGCCGCGCGAACTCCTCGGTCGCGTTCTGGGTGACGGTCTCCTGGAACCGACGTCGATCGCCCCGCTGGGGCACCCGGATGCCGACTCGGCTCCCCCGGTGCTCGGTCAGCCAACGCTCGTAGACCTCGACGTCGTCGGGGACGGACGGCACCAGCACCTGCTTGGGCATGCCCATCGGGGGCTCGTCGTAGTACAGCTCCTCGAGGATCGTGGCCACGACCTCCCCCGGCTCGAGCTCCATCACCTTGTCGAGCACGAACCCCTTTCGCCCGACCACCCGACCGCGGCGGACGTAGAACACCTGCACCGCCGCCTCGAGCTCGTCCTCGGCGATGCCGACCACGTCGAGATCCTCGTTGCGGTCGGCGACCATCTGCTGCTTCTCGATCGCCCGCCGCACGCTTGCGAGGCGGTCCCGCATCCGCGCCGCGGTCTCGAACTCGAGAGCTTCCGCGGCCTGTTGCATCGCCGACTCGAGCGCCTCGGTCACCTCGTCGGTCTCGCCCTCCAGGAAGGAGATGAGCTCGCCCACGAGACGCTCGTAGTCGTCCGACGTCACCTCCTTGACGCACGGTCCGGCACATTTCTCGATGTGGTAGAGCAGACAGGGACGGCCCTGCCGGCGATGCCGCTCGAGCTTCGCGTCGCTACAGGTGCGGATCGGAAAGGTCCGCAACAGCAGGTCGAGCGTCTCGCGGATGGCGTACGCGTGGGCATAGGGCCCGAAGTAGCGCACGCCCTTGCGGCGCTTGCCGCGCATCACCATCGCGCGGGGCCACTCGTCGGACACGGTGATCGCCAGGAACGGGTAGCTCTTGTCGTCGATCAATCGCACGTTGAACCGCGGCTTGTGCTGCTTGATCAACGAGTACTCGAGCATCAGCGCCTCGACCTCGTTGCGGACCTGGATCCATTCGACGGTCGCCGCGGTCGCGACCATCTGGGCGGTGCGCGGATGCATGGAGGCGGGGTCGGCGAAGTAGTTGCTCAACCGCTGTCGCAGGGACGCGGCCTTGCCCACATAGATCACCCGTCCGTCGGCGTCCTTGAACTGGTAGGACCCCGGGGCGTCGGGAATGGTGCCGGTGGGAGGCCGTTCGACCACAGTTCGAATCTAACGGCGCACGGTGACCGGTCAGCCCGGCGGTTCGCCCCCTCCCGCCTCTACCGCGACGCAGGGCCGGGGGTTGAGGGGGAATTCGCACTCCTGGAGGGCAGGGTCGCCCCGATCGACGGGTTGGTCCGTCGAGATTCCGGGCCGTGCGGGTCGGCCGTCGGGCCAGGTGCCCATGTCGGCGAGGTCGGCGTCGCACCAGGTGCCGTCGAGGGCGCACCGGGCGATCGCGTCGACCGGCCGGAACGCGGCCCACCGGTCCTCGTCATCGGTGGTGAGCTCGTCGATCGGGTACGGCAGTGCCTCGAAGCTGACCGGGCCGAGGTGGCTGCCGGCCCGCGGCGGTGAACCGGCGAGGTCGGTCATCACCATCAGGTGCTGCTTGTGGTCGGCATCGAGGGTGAGCGAGTGGAAGATCTCGATCCCGATCCGAGCATCGATCCATGCGTCGTGCTCGTAGGCCACAACGAGCGCGCGGGTGTGCGACGGCACCTCTATGGGCCCGTCCGGCAGCAGGAACGCGTAGTGCGGGGCGAAGAGCACGACCCACAGCGCCGTCGAGCCCCACCCTCGCGCCGCGGTCTGCTGCACCATCCACGGCGCCATTCCGCCGCCGAGCGAATGACCGATGATCCCGACCCGCGTGGGATCCCCTCGGCTCGAGGCCACCCCGGCGACGACCCCCGCGTCGGCAACGGCGTAGCTGCCCTCGGGATCGGTCACCACGTTGTTGAAGTCGTAGTCGGCGAACACCACCACGAAGCCCTGCGAGGTGAGGTGCTCGATGAAGCCCTGGTGGATCTCGGGGAGGTACGCGAGCCACCCGTGGATGAACGCGACCACCGGCCGGGACGAGTCACCGCACGTGCCGCCCGTGAAGGGCCTCCCGTCGCCGGTCGGTTCGAACACCGAGACGGCGAGGGTCGGCTTGGCCGGATTGCCCAGGTCGTGGCGGGCGAACCCGCACGGCCCCGCGGCACCGGGTTGTCCGGTTGGGACCAGCGACGGCGTGAAGCCGAACGGAGTGCTGGTGCAGCCGGCGATCAGCGCGCAGGCAATCGCCGCGGCAACCCCCCGTGCCCTGATCCCCATCCGCTCATATTGGCAGACTGAGCAACAGTGGCAAGGGCCGAGCGGGAACAGCGCCGGAACGAGTCGTGTTGATTCGGATGCGGCGACCTACACTGCCGTACACGCCGGCCGGGAAACACCGGCGTCATATCAGCTCCGAGATCGACAACCCCGTGGGAGAGGCGACCCGGCTGTCCCCACCGATCACATCGGAGCTGCGCACGAGGAGGGCTTGCCCTAGATGATCAGACTCCAATCCCCGCTCGCGGAGCGGTACGTCGACGCCGACGCCGATGACCTCGCGGAACGGATCCGCACCGCCAAGGCAGCGCTCGGCGATCGCCTTTTCATCCTTGGCCACCACTACCAGCGCGACGAGGTGATCCGGTGGGCCGACGCCCGCGGCGACTCCTTCAAGCTGGCCAAGCTGGCCGCCGAGCGGCCTGAGGCCGACTACATCGTCTTCCTGGGCGTGCACTTCATGGCCGAGGCGGCCGACATCCTCACTGCCGATCACCAGCAGGTGGTGCTGCCCGATCTGAACGCCGGCTGTTCGATGGCGGACATGGCCGACATCGACTCCGTCGAGGAGGCGTGGGCAGACCTGGCCGAGGTCACCGACATCGATGCCGTGGTGCCGATCACGTACATGAACTCCGCCGCGAACCTGAAGGCGTTCGTCGGCCGGCACGGAGGTGCGGTCTGTACCTCGTCCAACGCCCGCGCGGTGCTCGAGTGGGCATTCGAGCGGGGCTCGAAGGTGCTGTTCTTCCCCGACCAGCACCTCGGTCGCAACACCGGCTACCAGATGGGCTACGACGAGTCCGACATGCGGGTGTGGAACCCGCGACAGGAGCGAGGCGGGCTGACCGACGCCGATTGCAAGGAGGCCACGTTCCTCCTCTGGAAGGGCCACTGCTCCGTGCACCAGCGGTTCAAGCCCGACCACGTCGCGGCCTTCCGGGCCGAGCACCCCGACGGCCGGGTCATCGTGCACCCCGAGTGCTCGCACGAGGT
>DATEEV010000026.1:0-18962 GCA_035281005.1 Microthrixaceae bacterium
CGCCGAGGGGCGCATCGATGCGACGCACCTCCGCAACGGGAGCCTCACCGAGTCCGACTGGGGCAAGGTGACCAAGGCCATGGGCAAGCTGGCCGAGGCACCGTTGTGGATCGACGACAACCCGAACATGACCGTCATGGAGATGCGGGCCAAGAGTCGGCGGCTGAAGAGCAAGGTCGGCGACCTCGGCCTCATCGTCATTGACTACCTGCAGCTCATGAGCGGTCGCAACAACGCCGAGAGCCGTCAGGTCGAGATCTCGGAGATCTCGCGTGGGCTCAAGATCCTCGCCCGCGAGCTCGAGTGCCCTGTGGTCGCGCTGTCGCAGCTCAACCGAAGCCTGGAGCTGCGTGCCGACAAACGCCCGATGCTCGCCGACCTGCGTGAGTCGGGCAGCCTCGAGCAGGACGCGGACGTCGTGCTCTTCCTCTACCGCGACGAGGTGTACCACCCCGACACCCAGGACAAGGGCTTGGCCGAGGTCCAGGTGGCCAAGCATCGCAACGGCCCGACCGGCATGTGTCGCCTCGCCTTCCTCGACTACTGCACGCTGTTCGCCAACATGGCGCGATCGGCCGACTGAGGATGCTCGCCTCTACATCCACATCACGCCGTCGTCCTCGTGCTCCCGGATGCGGTACTCGATCATCCGTCGGAGCAGGTCGTCGGGCACCGGCTGGTCGTAGGGAAGCTTCACCGTGCCCTTCCCCGTCTCGTAGTCCGCGAGCTCCGCGTCGAACGCCGCTCGCGTGCTGGGCGTGAACGCGATGTTGGCGTGCGCCCGGTGCGCACTGAGCATGAAGAGGATGACCCCGCTCGGGTGGAGGTAGGCCGGCGAGCCCCACTTGATCGCCTCACTCGCTTCGGGTGCGGAGGTCAGGCTCAGCCGTCGGAGCTCGCTCAGCCGCTCCCGGCCGACCTCGGAGAGCGAGGCGAGGTACTCGTCCACCGTGGTGGGCCTTGGCATGGCGTGAGCCTCTCACCGTGGTTGGCGCCGCGTCGACGCGCGAAGCTGTGCGGCAACAAGCGTCGCGTTCGACCCCTAGGGAGGTCACCTCATGGATGAGGATCTGCAGGCTCGCATCGATCAGCTCGAGCAGCGCATCGACGAACTGGAGAAGACCTCCGTCGACGCGCACCTGGAGGAGTGGAAGGCCAAGATCGACAACCTCCAGCTCCAGGCGAGCCTCGCCAAGATGGACGCGAGCGACGAGGTGAAGTCGTCACTCGATCGGCTCAACGACACCTGGAACGGCGTGCGCGACCGGCTCGAGCAGCTCGCCGCCGACAGCCGCCGCGCGACCGGCTCGCTCGCGGGTGGCCTGAAGTCGGCGGGCTCGGAGATCAAGGACTCCTTCGACCAGGCACGTAACTCGCTGCTCGGGGGGCGCTGAGCTCGATCAGCTCGGCGGTGCCTTCGCCGCCTTCGTGAGGAGTGCGACGACGAGCCGCTCGGTCTCTGCCTTGTCGATGCCAAGTCTCGGCAAGGGGCCTTCCGGGTCGTCCTCCAGCACAGCCAGCAGCAGATGCTCGGTGCCGATGTAGTTGTGGCCGAGCCGCAACGCCTCCCGGAATGTGAGCTCGAGCACCTTCCTCGCTTCGGCGTCGTAGGGGATCAGCGCCGGCACGTCGTCGACGGACGGGGCGAGCGTCGCCGTCATGGCGGCGCGCACGTCGTCGAGGGTGACGTCCTGGTCGACCATGACCTTCGCGGCGACGGCGTCGGGCTCGCTGAGCAGCCCGAGCACGAGGTGCGCCACTCCGATCTGGTCGTTGCCCGCGGCGCGCGCTTCGTTCTGCGATGCCGCGACCACGTTTCGGGCGCGAACTGTGAACCGCTGGAACCCATCCTCGGGGTCGAGCGCGGCCGCCGCCTTCGCGACGAACCGCTGTTGTGCCGCTTGCTTGGTGACCCCCATGCTGCGGCCGATCTCGGTCCAGGACGCGCCCGATCGCCGGGCGCGATCGACGAAGTGACCGATGAGGTGGTCGCCGACCTCGTCGAGGTGCTCGGAGACCATCACCGCATCGGTGAGCTGTTCGAGCGGATCGTCGTGCACCCTGGTGATGGCGCCGATGAGGTCGTCGAGGCGGACGGTTCCGGTGAGCGGCGTGGGGCTCGTCATGCGTCAAGCCTGCCTTGACGATGACGCGGCGTCAAGTCAAACTTGACGAACCTTGGCGCACGAGAACGGGGAAGAGGGGAGCCGTGGCTCCCCTCCCCCTCTCATGTGCGCTTTCCAGGCGTTCTTCGCGGGCTGCACCAACGAAACTCAGTCGAACGGTCCTGATGGACGACCCCCAGCGAATCCCAGCCGGCCCAGCACCGAACGACGTGGAGGGGGCCGGTTTCGCCCTCACTCCACACCGGTCACAGGCGACCAATTCCGAACGATGCTTCGTCGTGTCCCGCTCTCGGCAGTGAGTGAATCATCACTCACCTCATCTGTCAACGGGACGTTCTACCCATCTCACGTCACCTGACAGGCCACCGCCTCCGAGTATCGACAGCCGTGCTCAGCGTGTCGGGGCAACCTCCGACCGTGGCGCGAGCGCGCCGCGCCGACCGGTGCGAGAATCGACGGAGTGACGGGTCGGTGGTCGAGCAGTGACACCCCGAAGGGGGCGCAATATGACCAACGGTTCGACCGACTCGCCGCCGCGGGCCACGACATCCACGGCGAGGCCAGTCTCGTGGCGGGCTATGGCCCACGGACCGTGCTCGACGCGGGCTGTGGCACCGGCAGGGTCGCGATCGAGCTGGCTCGGCGTGGCCTGGGTGTCGTCGGTGTCGACAACGACGCCGAGATGCTGACCGCCGCGCGCACCAAGGCTCCCGACCTCGACTGGGTCCGCGCCGACCTCTCCACACTCGACCTCCGTGACGAAGCCGACCGCCGACTCCGCTTCGACGCGATCGTCGCCGCGGGCAACGTGATGATCTTCGTCGAGCCGGGAACCGAGGCCCTCGTCGTCGCTCGCCTCGCCGAGCACCTTCGCCCTGGTGGACTGCTCATCTCAGGGTTCCAACTCGTGCCCCGTCGCGTCGCGCTGGTCGAGTACGACGAGTACTGCATCGCCGCCGGCCTCCAGCCCTTCGAGCGGTTCGGCACCTGGGCGCGGGACCCGTGGGTCCACGACGGCGGCTACGCGGTCTCGGTCCACCAGCGCCCGCTCAACCCCAGCGTTCCCGCATCCAGGCGACCATGAGCTCCATCGCCGTCCGGCGATGGCCGTGGAGGTAGTGCGTCGCGCCGGCCAGCAGCTCGAAGGTCACGTCGTTGGCCCCGGCGAGGTCACGGATCTCCTCGGCCTGGCGGGTCCGGATCTCGGTGTCCGCTGTCGCGTGCACGATCAGCGTCGGCACGTCGACCTTCGGCATGCTCGCCGCGAGTGATGCATGTGATGAGAGCCCCGACCACGTCGAGAGCCAGCCACGTGCCGTCATCACCCGGGCGAGCCCGCCGTATCCCGAGTTCGCGACGAGTGGATCCCCGACCGCGAAGATCGACCCGAGGGCGCGGTCGTCGGGATCGATCGACGGGTCGAGGTACGCCGGATCGGCGAGCGTTCGGTGGATCTGCAGGTACGGGGCGTAGACCGCGCGACGCCGCGTCGCGACCCACTCGGCCGTGCCCGGCTCGATCGAGGTCAGCTCGTGCCGAGCCCGCTCACGGTCGGCGAGCGCCGAGTTCGCCGCGGCGTCGATCCGTTCGACCCGCGCCCGCTGGGCGACGCGGTAGGTCACCAGCCAGTCCCGGTCGTACGAGCAGGGCTGGGGCCACGGTCGCCATCCGTTGTCGGGGTGGTACATGTCGAGGGTGGGGTCGCTCGAGTGCGGGTCGGCCTCGTCGGTCACCGACGGGTCGATCACCTGCAACATGAACACGCCCTCGCCGGGGTGCGCGGCGAGGGCGACGAATCCGTCGGCCTCGATGTGGCGCTCGGCCTGGGCCAGGGCCATCAGCGCGCCACCACCGCTGTTGCCGAGCGCGATCACGACCTCGGCCCCGCGCCGGCGCACCTCCGCGACCGCGGTCGCGACGTCGACGGCGCAGGCGTCGTGCAGGCAGTCGGTGTCGTTGTTCACGTAGCGCGTGGCGATGCCGAGCACCCCGTACCCCGCGGCGGCGAGCAACGGCGCGGCGTAGTGCACCGAGAAGTCACCCCGTGGATGCGCGAGCACCACCGCCTGGCGCCACCGGCCGTCGGGTGGTGCCCACAACACGCCGCGCACGATCGCGCCGTCGGGGCTGACGAGCGCGATCGGCTCGCGCCGGGGCTCGATCCCCGGGTCGTCGTCGGGGTCGGGCCAGTAACCCAGCCAGGGTCGCGGATCCTGGCTCAGGAGTGGACCCAGGGGGGCACCACGCCCGGGGTGGGGTCGTGGAACACGGCGTCGGTCGGGGGCTCCTCCATCGGCGGGACGGGGTCGAGGAGCACCGACGCGGCGTGGGCCCGGTCATCGTCGTCGAGCGGGCGGGTGTCGAGGCACCACTCGACCAAGGTGCCGCTGGGATCGTGGGTGTAGAGCGACCGGCAGAAGCCGTGGTCGATCTCGAACGCCCAGGCGCCCAGGTCGAGCCAGCGCTTCTTGCACAACTCGAAGTGGCTCTCGTCATGCGCTCGGAACGCGATGTGGTTCACCCAGTCGGGGAGTCCCGCCGCGGTCGACAGCCCCCCACGCTCGGGCAGCTTGTCGTCGTGGAGCTCCCAGAACGCGATCAGGCCGTCGCCACCGGTGTCGTAGAAGACGTGCTTGGCCCAGCCCCCCTCCGGCGTCGGGGCGACCACCGCCTTCACGAGCTCGAACCCCATGGCCTCGGTGTAGAAGGCGTGGGTCGCGGCGGTGTCGGTCATTGCCACGGCGATGTGGTGAAAACCCATCGGAACCTCTCCCCGAACGGTGATGATCTGCCGACAGGATCCCATGCCGGCCTCGTGGGTGCGAGCACGGCGCCGCCGCCCGTTCGGTCCGCCGAGTCAGGTGAAGGCGGCCGGGGTCGGCGCGGCCAGGGCGAGGTCGAGTCGACGTCGGTACTCGGCCGCGCTCACGTCGATCGCCCCGAGGCTCACCAGGTGGGGTGTGGTCCACTGCACGTCCAGCAGCGCGCCCGGTACGCCTTCGAGCTCGCTGACCAACCGCACCAGGGCAACCTTCGACGCGTCGGTCGCGTCGTGGAACATCGACTCTCCCGCGAAGAGCCCGCCGATCGACACGCCGTAGAGGCCGCCGACGAGGCGCCCGCCGTCCCAGCTCTCGACGCTGTGCGCGATCCCGAGCTCGTGGAGGCGGAGGTAGGCGGTGATGATCTCGCGGCTGATCCAGCCGTGAGGCCGCGGGGTCGACGCGCACCGCTCGATCACCGCCGGGAAGGCGGTGTCGACGCGAGTCTCGTAGCGGCGCACTGACCGGCGCAGCGACCGGGACTGGATGAGCCCGTCGATCGGCAGGATGCCGCGCCGCGGCGGCGACCACCACCCGAGTCGGCGCCGGCCGATCGGCATCGGGAACACCGAACTGGCGTAGGCGGCGACGAGCGTGGACGGCTCGAGGTCCGCGCCGATGCCGACGAGGCCGTCCTCTCCGGCGCCGGCCGCGTCAGGGATCTGCCATCGACACGGTGGCAGCCCGAGCCCGGCGACGACCTCAGCGGCTGTAGTCGTAGAACCCCTTGCCCGACTTCCGACCGAGCTGGCCGGCGGTCACCATGCGACGCATGAGCGGGACGGTGGCGTAGTTGGGGTCGCGGAACTCGTCGTAGAGCGCATCGAGGATCGCGACGGACGTGTCGAGGCCGACGAGGTCGAGCAGCGCCAGCGGGCCCATCGGGAAGTTGCAGCCACCCATCATCGCCGTGTCGATGTCGTCGCGGCTGGCCGTGCCGTTCTCGAGCAGGCGCACGGCGTTGTTCAGGTAGGGGAACAACAACGCGTTCACGATGAAGCCGGCGCGGTCCTCGACCACGACCGGGTTCTTCCCGCAGGTCTCGGCGAACGCCTTGACCTCGGCGATGGTGTCGTCGTCCGCGGTGAGGGGCCGGACGATCTCGACCAGGGCCATCGCCGGCGCCGGGTTGAAGAAGTGCACGCCGCACACGCGGTGGTGCCGGCTCGTCTCGATCGCCATCTCGATGACCGGCAGGGTGGAGGTGTTGGTGGCGAGGATCGCCCCGTCCTTCACCACCTTGTCGAGCTCGTCGAACAGCGCCTTCTTCACGGCGAGGTCCTCGACGACCGACTCGATCACCAGGTCGCACTCGGCCAGGTCGGTCAGGCGCTCGGTCGCGGTGACCCGAGCGAGCACGGCGTCCCGTTCGGCGTCATCGAGGCGGCCCTTCTCGACCTGCTTGCCGAGGGACTTCTCCAACGCGGCGACCATGGCGTCCGCCGACTCCTGCTTGCGCGAGCGGAGGATCACCATGAAGCCGGCCTTGGCGGCCACCTCCGCGATCCCCGAACCCATGATGCCCGACCCCACGATCCCAACCGTCTTGATCATGCGCACAAGTTACCCGTGGGTAGCCTTGTCGCTCCAAGTCGAAGGACGATCACCTCCGCGCCGCGAACCCCGCCACTGACAGGGCGATCGCGGGACTGTGGTACACCGAGGCCCCATGAGTGGGACCCTGGCACTGGTCGGCGGTGCGGAATGGACCGAGGGCTGCGACTTCGACGCCGAGCTCCTCGCCGCGTCCGGGCGCAACGAGGTGCTGGTCATCCCGACCGCGGCGGCCTACGAGAACCCCGCCCATGTGGTTCATCGGGCCCGCGCCTGGTTCGGAGGGCTCGGAGCCGAGGTGAGCGTGCTGGAGGTCTTCCGCCGCTCCGACGCGGTGTCTCCCGCCGCCGCGGCCCAGGCCCGCGGCGCGTCCTTCCTCTACCTCGCCGGCGGGTCGCCCATGCACCTGCGGTCGGTGCTGAAGGACACTCCGCTGTGGGACGCGATCGTCGCGGCATTCCGCGACGGGGCGGTTCTGGCGGGCTCGGCCGAGGGCGCCACGGTGATGTGTTCGCACATGGTCGACACCCGAGGTGGTGCCTTCACGGTCGGCCTCGACCTGCTGACCGAGCACACCGTGATCCCCCACTACGACCAGTGGTCGGAGGACAAGTGGCACCGAACGGTGCGCCTCGCGCCCCGGGGCATGTCGGTGCTCGGCGTCGACGAGCGCACCGCGGCGATCTCTGACGGATCCGGGTGGCGCTCGGCGGGCCATGGGTCCGTCACCGCCTACCGCGACGGCCATCGGGTCGACCTCGGGACTCTGCCCGCGGTCAGCGATGGCTGATCGCGTCCGTCAGGTCTCGGTGATCGTGATCGAGTTGATCGTGACCTGCTCGGTCGGCGCGCCGTCGTTCGTGCCCGTGTTCACGCTGGGCACCGCATTGATCGCGGCGAGCGAGTCGAGGCCCTCGGTGACCTGACCGAACAGCGCGTAGCTCGGCGGCAGTGCGACGCCCTGCTCCCCGGTGATGAAGAACATCTGGGCGCCGCCCGTGTTGGGACTGCCGGTGTTGGCCATGGCCAGCGAGCCGACCTGATAGGCGCCCTGCTCGGGGAGCTCGTCGGGGATCGTGTAGCCGAACTGGGCGGCGTTGGACGGTGACTCCGACGGATCGCCGAACTGGGCGGCGAAGTCGGTCACGAGCCGGAAGAAGGGCGAGCCGTCGTAGAACTTGTACCGGCTGAGCACCACGAAGTTGTTGACGGTCTCGGGCGCGGACTTCGCGTCGAGTGCCACGACCATCGTCCCCTTCGTGGTGTCGAAGGTGGCGGTGTAGGTCTTGTTCTCGTCGATGCACATCGGGGGTGGGTCGGTGAACGAGGTCGTGCGCTCGGCGCTGCCGTCGGCGGCGGGGCAGGGCGTCTCGCCCTCGATCGACGCACCGGGCCCGGGCCCGGTCAGCGTGGCGGGCTGGAGCCCGTCGCCGGTCGTGGTCGAGCTCTCTGCCACCGTGGTGGTGGCGGCGGTGTCGTCCGCGGTGTCGCCCTCGTCGTCACCGCCCGAGAGGAAAGCGATGAGCGCCACCCCGCCGACGACCAGGACCACCAGCCCGACGAGGGTGATGATGCGTCGTCGTCGCGCCTGGCCGGCGGCCTCCTTGCGCGCCTCTTCGAGGCGGGTGCGTCCGAGTTCCTTCTGTCGCTGTCGCTTGTCGGTCCCCACGAGGCGGGGACGATACCCGAGCTTCCCTCCTCATCCCCAGCCACCCCCGGTCGGGAGCGGTTTCGTTTGGGGGACGGAGGGATCGGTCCCGTTAACCTCGACCGTCGTGGCACGACTCGTCCAGAAGTTCGGCGGGACCTCGGTGGGCGATCCCGAGCGCATCCGAACCGTGGCGGACCACGTCGCGCGGTGCCATCGCCGCGGCGACGAGATCGTGCTCGTCGTCTCCGCGATGGGCAACGAGACCGACGACCTCATCCGTATCGCGAACGAGGTGTCCTCCACACTGCCCGGCCGCGAGATGGACATGTTGATCACGGCGGGGGAGCGCAAGGCCATCGCCCTCGTGTGCCTGGCCCTCGCCGATCTCGGGATCGAGGCCGAGAGCTACACCGGCAGCCAGGCCGGCTTCATCACCGACACGAACCACACCGACGCCAAGATCCTCGAGGTCCGCGCCGATCGGATCCTCAAGGCGCTCGAGGCCGGTCGGGTGCCGGTCGTGGCCGGCGCCCAGGGCGTGTCGACCGACAACGACGTGACGTTCCTCGGTCGGGGCGGCTCCGACACCACGGCCGTCGCGCTCGCCAAGGCGCTCGGCGCCGACGCGTGCGAGCTCTACACCGACGTGTCGGGAGTGTTCACCACCGACCCCCGCGTCGTCGCCGAGGCCCGCAAGATGCACAACATCGGGTTCGACGAACTGTTGGAGATGACCGCGACGGGTTGCCCGAAACCCGCGATGCGGTCCGTCGAGTACGCGCGCCGTCACGGCGTCACGTTGCACGTGCGCTCCGCGTTCACCTGGGAACAGGGCACGTGGGTCACCAAGGAGGACCCCGACATGGAACAGGCCGTCATCCGCGCCATCACCCACGACCTGTCCGAGTCGAAGCTGACCGTCGGCGGGGTCCCCGACCGGCCCGGCGTCGCGGCTCGACTGTTCCGGGCGCTCGCCGATCGCGACGTGAACGTCGACATGATCGTGCAGAACACCTCCGATCACGGCGTCACCGACATCTCGTTCACGGTTCCCCACTCCGACCTCGATGCCGCGTTGGTCGTGGTCGAGGAGCTGCGGGCCGAGCTGGGTGCGACCGGCGTCTCGGCGGACCATGACATCGCCCGGGTCTCGGTCATCGGCGCCGGGATGAAGACCAATCCCGGTGTGGCCGCGTCGATGTTCGAGACCTTGGCCGCGCACGGGGTCAACATCGACATGATCTCGACCTCGGCCATCCGCATCTCCTGCGTCGTGGCCCAGGACCAGGCCGAGCTCGCCGTGCAGGTCCTCCACGAGGCCTACCAGCTCGACAAGTCCGAGTACTGAGGTCGCTCCCTACTGCCGAAAATGCGTCACTCAGGAACGCATACGTGGTTCAGCGACGCATATTCAGGTTGTGAGGGGGCGGTCGCGCGCCTGACAATTGGGGCCATGGCCCCCGGAGTGAACGTCGGTGTGTATGGAGCGACCGGTCAGGTCGGTGGCGTCATGCGCCGGCTCCTGGCCGAGCGGGGCTTCCCGGTGGAGCGCATCCGCTACCTCGCATCTGCTCGTTCGGCCGGCACGACCTTGCCCTGGGGTGACGGCGAGATCGTGGTCGAGGATGCCGCGACCGCGGACCACTCGGGCATCGACATCGCGCTGTTCTCGGCCGGCGGCGCCACGTCTCGAGAGCTCGCCCCCACGGTCGCGGCGGCCGGCGCAACCGTCATCGACAACTCCTCGGCGTGGCGAATGGACCCCGAGGTGCCGCTGGTCGTGAGCGAGGTCAACGCGCACGCACTCGACTCGATCCCCAAGGGGATCGTCGCCAACCCGAACTGCACGACCATGGCCGCCATGCCTGCGCTGAAGGCCCTCGACGCCGAGGCAGGCCTCGTTCGGCTCGTGGTGAGCACCTACCAGGCGGTGTCAGGAGCGGGCCTGGCCGGTGTCGACGAGCTCGCCGCGCAGGTCGAGGCCGCCGGTGGTGCGGACAAGATCGCGCAGCTCGCCTTCGACGGCTCGGCCCTCTCGCTGCCCTCGGGCCCGAAGTTCCCCGACACGATCGCGTTCAACGTGTTGCCCCGGGCCGGCACCATCCAGGACGACGGCTCGAACGAGACCGACGAGGAGCAGAAGCTCCGCAACGAGAGCCGCAAGATCCTCGAGTTGCCCGACCTCGCCGTGTCGGGAACCTGCGTGCGGGTCCCGGTCTTCACCGGGCACTCGCTGTCGATCAACGCCGAGTTCGCCCGACCGATCACCCCCGACCGTGCCCGCGAGGTGCTGGCGGCGGCGCCAGGTGTGGTGCTCGACGAGCTGCCCACGCCGCTCAAGTCGGCAGGTGGCGACACCACGCTGGTCGGCCGCATCCGACAGGACCCAGGCGTCGCGCACGGCCTCGCCCTGTTCGTGTCGGGCGACAACCTGCGCAAGGGCGCCGCGCTCAACGCCATCCAGATCGCCGAGGAGCTCCTCGCCCGTCGCCGATAACCTCGGCCCCGCAGTGACCGAGGGGGACGTCGTGCCAGTCAAGGGAGGAGTGCGAAGCGGAGGTCTGGCGCGCGTCGTCGCCGTGCTCGTGCTGGCGGGACTCGTCGTCGGGGCGTGTTCGGACGACCAGGGCTCGGAGTCCGTTGACGGGGCGACGGGCGAGGCCACGACGACCGCGAGGCCCGCCTACGAACCGGCATTCGAGCCGGGGCCGTGCGATCCCGAACGCGTGCCACCCGCGCCGGCCGTGGTCGAGTGCGGAAACCTCGTTGTGCCCGAGGATCGGTCCGACCCCGATCGCGCCGAGGTGCGGCTGCCGGTGGCGATCGTGCGCAGCTCCGCGGCCGACCGCAAGCCTGATCCGATCGTGTACTTCTCGGGCGGGCCGGGCTACCCGGGGGTCGAGGCGTCGCGCGGGTTCACCGCGCTGCCGCTCGCCCCGGATCGCGACCTGATCGTGTTCGACCAACGCGGCACCGGCGCGGCGACGCCGGACCTCGAGTGTCCGGAGTACGACGACGCGAGCCTCACCTTCTTCGAGACCAACGACAGGGCCGGGGTGGAGGTGGAACGTCAGCTCGACGCTCTCGAGGGGTGCGGCCGGCGTCTGACCGAGGCGGGAGTCGACCTGGACCACTACGACACCCCCACCATCGCGGCGGACGTGGCCGACCTCCGCGACGCGCTCGAGATCGAGGAGTGGAACCTCTTCGGCGCCTCGTACGGCACCGCCGTGGCGCTCGAGGTGCTGCGCTCGCATCCCGAGGGGGTGCGCAGCGCGGTCATCGACTCGGTGGTGCCACCGGATCGGCCCTTCAACTTCAGCGACGACTTCCGCGAGGCGCGACGGGTCTTCGACGAGTTGTTCGAGGGCTGCGCGGCGAGTTCCGAATGCGCGGCCGCGTACCCGGATCTCGAGGCCGACTTCGACGAGGTCGTGGCCGTGCTGGACGCGGATCCCTACCCCAAGACCATCACCTCGATGTCGCGACCGGTGACGGCGCGGTTCACCGGCGCGGACCTCGTCGCCGGCGCCTGGAACGCGATGTACGACACCGAGCTCATCCCGCTCATCCCGTTCTTCGTCGCCCAGCTGGCCGAGGGCAACCGGTCGGTGATCGACCCGGTGGCGGAACGGGGCCTCGAGTTCATCACCGGAGCGGCGGAGGGCCAGACCGTCGCGGTCGTCTGCGCGGACGGGCAGGAGGGGGTCGACATCGACGAGCTGCGGGAGTCCATGTCGAGTGAGCCCAAGTACTCGACGCTGGTCACCGTGCAGCCCGTGCCCCTGGCATGCGACGCCTTCGACGTGGAGTCGAATGACGACGGCTGGGGGGAGATCCCCGAGGCGACGGTCCCGGTCCTGGTGTTCGGCAACCAGTACGACCCGGTCACCCCACCCGAGGATTCGGAGCGCACCGCCGAGGCGCTCGGTGACCTCGCCACCTACGTGTACTTCGCCGGCCTCGGCCACGGCGCGACCGGTTCCCACCCATGCCCGCTGTCGATCTTCCAGGCGTTCGTCGCGACGCCCGCCGACTCCGTCGACTCCTCGTGCGCGGCGACGATGCCCGAGCCGGCATGGGTCGTCGGCTGATCAAAGCGCCCTACACGGGGCTGATCAGGGTGGGTGGGTGACGTAGCGGTCGACGGCGTCGTCGAGCGAGAGGCCGAGTTGGTTCGCGAGCGAGGCGAGCCAGGCCAGCACGTCGCCGAGCTCGTGGAGCTGTTGGTCGGTGCTCCCCTTGCGGACCGCCTGGGCGAGCTCGCCGAGCTCCTCGCACAGCCAGGCCACGGTCGCCGGGATGCCCCGGGCGGTGTCGGCCTCGCCGTAGAGGTCGGCCATCAGGTCCTGGAGCTCCGCCAGCTGCATCGGCGGAGCATAGAAGCGCTCCCGGTCAGGACTTCACGGTTCATTCTCGGCTCCGCCGAACTGGCGCCGGAGTCGGGTAGGCGGGATTTGAACCCACGACCTCCTCGTCCCGAACGAGGCGCGCTACCAAGCTGCGCTACTACCCGGAACCGGCGATGCTACTGCCTGGGTCCGGAAGGCCACCAAGGCGGTTCGGGCCTCAGCCGACGGCGGTACGAGGCGTTTCGGTGTAGGAGTCGCCGGCGACGAGCGCCTCTGTGGCCCGGCGCACCCGCCCGGCATCGAGCGGCTTGATCAGCCAGCCGTCGGCGTCGGATCGCTCGGCAAGGAACACGTCCGCATCTCGGTCGAGCAGCATCAGGATGTTCTGAGGTTCGACGCGGCCCGCGCCCTCCTCGAGGCGCAGGTCCATGCAGGTGGCCATGCCACCCATCGACCCGATCTGGAGGTCGAGCACGACGAGGTCGGGATCGGCGTCCTGGACCGCGGTCCGGACCTCGCGGCCGCTGCGGACCCGCACCACCTCACAGGTGCGACTCGCCAGCGCGGCGTCGATCTCGTCGAAGACCTCGTCGGCGTCGGTGGCGACCAGTACCCGCTGCACGGGTCCGACAGTAGTTGCCGCCGTAGGGAGCGACGCCAGCTCGAGAATTCCTTGCGGACGAATCGGGCTGACCGCCGACGGCCACCCCGGTTACCATGCGGACCCCATGGATGGCGACGTCCTACAAGTTCATGTATCTCAGCACGGTGGCCACACGGTCTGCCGACCTGTCGGTGAGCTCGATGCGTTCACGGTCGGGGGCTTTCGCGACCAACTGGCCGAGATCGAGGCGACCGGCGGGATCGTCATCGACCTCTCCGACGTTCCCTTCATGGACTCGGCCGGTCTCGGCGCGCTGATCGGCGGGATCCGTCGTGTCCGTGACGGCGGGGGCTCGGTCGCGGTCGTCTGCAGCCGGCCCGCCGTGCTGCGCCTGTTGCACACCACGGGCTTCGACCGGATCGTCGACGTGTCGGCCACCCTCGACGAGGCCATCGAGACCTTGTCCTGAGGTTCAGGTCCTCTCGAAGAGGGCGTCGCCGAAGCGGGCGAGCGTGTCGAGGTCATGCACCTCGAACGGCAGGAACGGCACCCGGCACACCGGCGCGGGTGCGATCCGCGCGGTCAGCTCGGCGAGGTGCTCGGTCTCGCTGTGGGCGATGCGGCGGAGGTCGGCCAGGCAGCGGTAGTGGTCGCCGATCGCCGTCCCGTCGAGTGTCTCGGCGCGCTCGCGATCGGCCTCGGGGTTCCCCGGTCCCGGGTCGGGATGCATCCGGTTCACCACCAGCGCCTCCACGTCGATCGCGTGGTCGCCCAGCTTCGCTGCGAAGAACCGCGCCTCCGCGACCGCATCGGTCTTCGGGCTGGCAAGCAGCACGAAGGCCGTCTCGTCCGCCGTCAGGAGCTGTTCCACGCGTCGAGCGCGCTCCTTGAACCCCTCGTCCATCCCCTCGAAGGCCACGAAGAAGGCGATGGCATCAGCGATCACCTCGCCGCCGACGACCTTGCCGACCGACCGGAGAAAGCCCTGCGCCGCCACGTTCACCGCCTTGACCAGGCCGCGGGTCGGCGCCGTGACCATCCGGTAGAGGCGGTGGTCGAGGAACCGGGCCAACCGATTCGGGGCCTCGAGGAAGTCGAGGGCGTTCCGGGTCGGTGGTGTGTCCACCACTATCAGGTCGTAGTCGGTCTCCTGGTGCAGCTCGTAGAGCTTCTCGGAGGCCATGTACTCCTGCGTGCCCGAGAGAGCCCCGGCGATGTTCCGGTAGAAGCGGTTCTGCAGGATCTTGTCGGCCTGGTCGGGTGAGCCCGCGTACTTGGCGACGAGACCGTTGAACGTGGCCTCGGTGTCGAGCATCAGCGCCGCCATCTCGCCCGGCCAGTCGCCGGCGATGGTCGCCGGCTCGTTGGTGAGGCCTTCCAGCCCGAGCGCATCGGCGAGCCGGCGGGCCGGGTCGATCGTGACGACCACGGCCTTGCGACCGTGGCGGGCGGCCTCGAGCGCGAGCGTGGCCGCCGCGGTCGTCTTCCCCGTACCCCCCGAGCCGCAACAGACCAGTACGCGGCGGGTCGTCACGAGCTGCGTGAGCAGGTCGGACGGTCGTGGCCCGGTCCCCGGCTCGGCCGCGTCCGCGCTCATGACCCGGCGGCCGGCGCGAGGGCGGCGATCTGGACCAGCAACTCCTCGGCGAGGAGCTCGAGGTGCGGCCGGCCCAGGTCGCTGGTGAAGAGGAACGGCAGGCGGAGCTGGGGCAACGGCAGCTCGCGGCCGAGCCGTTCGAGCTGCGCGACCTGCAGCTCGGCGCGGCGGGACCGGAACCGCGCGGCGGCCCGCATCGTGTCGGCCTCGCCGGGTCGCAACGACACGCCGGCATCGGCCGCGGCGAGCTCGGGGTCCTCGGCGATCCCGGGCAGTTCGGGGTACAGGCCGTTGACGACGACTGGAGCGAGGCTCACGCCGACCTGGTCCTCCAGGCTGAAGGCGGTCTCGACCAGCTCGTTGACCGGGGTCTCCTCGGGCAGCGTCACGAGTTGGACCTCGCAGCGCGACGGATCACCCAGCAGCTCCATGACGTCGCGCGCCTGTGCCTCGATCGGGCCGACCTTGACCGCGTCGAGCAGGCCCCTGGCACTACGTAGGAACGAGATCGCGTGGCCCGCGGCGGGGGCGTCGATCACGATCACGTCGGCCGCCCCGGCACGTTCGAGCTGCTTCACCTTGCCGAGGATCAACACGTCCTTGATGCCCGGCGTCGCCGTCGCGACCATGTCCATCGCGCCCGACGACGCCAGCCGGTTGGAGACTCGGCGCAGGCCGTGATCCTGCAGGTACTCGACCAGCGCCTCGTCCGGCGTGAGCGTCCGGGCACGGAGCTCGCCGTGACCCAACGCCGGGTCGGCCGGGACGAGCACGAGCTCGTCGTAGGCCAGCCGGTCGATGCCGAACAGGCCCGGGAGACCCGACTTGCCCTCGACCTCCACGATGAGCGCGGAGAGCCCCAGACGCGTCGCGGCGAAGGCCAGGGCCGCTGAGACCGTCGTCTTGCCCACCCCGCCCTTCCCGGCAACGATGGTCACCCGAGGTGCAGTGAGGAACTGCGCAGGATCCACTTGTCCCCTTCGGAGGCTTCGGGTGCGCACACTAGCGAGTCGGCGCCTGAGGCTCGCGTTGGCGCTCGGCACCGTCGGGCTCTCGCTCCTGGCGGCCGCGGTGGCGCCCGGCGCGGGCCCGGCAGGCGCCCAGACCGACTGTTCCGAGCATGGCTGCGTGCGCGCCCTGGAGGTCTCGGGCCTGATCGACCCGATCATGGTCGAATTCGTCGGCGATGCCGTCGAGAAGGCCGCCGTGACCCCCGACACCGTGGGCATCGTTCTCCAGCTCGACTCACCGGGGGTGGTGATCCCCGACGACGAGTTCAACGCCTTCGTCGACCTCCTCGTCGATTCCGAGGTTCCCGTGAGTGCCTGGGTCGGCACCGGTTCCGAGGCCCGAGGCGGCGCCGCCGAGCTGTTGACGGTGCTCGACGAGACCTCGATGGCGCCCGGCTCGGCGATGGGCGACGTGGGGTCGCAGTCGCTGTCGGCCGACCGCTACGGCGAGCTCTTCACCGGGCCGGACGCGGTGGTGCTCGACGGAGTGGTGTCGGCCGGTGAGGCTCGCGACCTGGGCCTGGTCGATCGGGTCGCGCCGACGATCGGTGATCACCTGGTCGAGCTGCCGACGGTGCAGACCGAGACCATCGACCAGGACGGCGAGGCGCGGCGTCAGCCGCTCACCCGGGTGGTGGTGTCCAACCTGACCCTGGTCGACGAGCTGTTCCACACCGTCGCCAGCCCGTCGGTCACCTACCTGCTTCTCGCCATCGGGATCGGCCTGTTGATCTTCGAGTTCTTCACCGCCGGCATCGGAGTGGCGGGCGTGGTCGGCGCCGGCGCGGTCGTGCTCGCCGGCTACGGCCTCGGCGTCCTGCCCAACAGAGGATGGGCACTCGGCCTGCTGATCGGCGCTGCGATCGCGTTCCTCATCGACGTGCAGGCCGGCATCCCCCGCTTCTGGACCACGATCGGCCTCGGCGGCTGGATCGTCGGCTCGGTCTTCCTCTTCGACGGGGTCGACCAGCCCTGGATCGCGCTCGGCGTCGGCATCGTCGGGATGGCGATCGCCATGGTGTCGGGCATGCCCGCGATGGTCCGCTCCCGGTTCGGCACCCCCACGATCGGCCGTGACTGGATGGTGGGTGAGATGGGCGCCGCCGTGTCCGCGGTCGCGCCCGACGGAACCGTCGAGGTCCAGGGCGCGATGTGGCGGGCGCGCACGAACCGGGCCACCCCGATCGGGGAGGGCGACACCGTGCGCGTCGTCGCCATCGACGGGCTCACCCTCGAGGTCGAGCCCGAGGAGGGCGGCGCGATCGACTACCGCGAGATGCGCAAGGCCCGCCGTGGCGGTGCCGACGAGCCCGTCCGAGAGCAGGGCGATCTGCCCACGACCTGAGGTCCTCCGGCCGGACTCGCTCGCGATCGCGAGCAAATGCTCGCGAATTGATCCTTGTCGCCAGAAATGCCCCGTTCTACTGTCGCCGCGCGACAAGGGGGAAGAGGTGAGCGCACAACCATCCTTGGACACCTGGCAGAACCGGGGGGCATGCCGGGGTCCTCAATCGGCGGTTTTCTTTCCACCGCCGCAATTTGAACGCAAGGTCGATCGGATCGAACGCGAACGGCGCGCCAAGGCGATCTGCCATGACTGCGCCGTACGACAGGAATGCCTCGGTTACGCCGTGGCGATCCGCGAGCCCCACGGCATCTGGGGCGGTCTGAACGAAGCCGAGCGCCGCGAGCTCTACGACGACATGGACCTTCGCTCTGTGCCACCCCGTGAGTGATTCCGGGTCGGCCCCCGCCGACCCGGCCAGGACACCAAGCTCGAACTGAGATCTACAGTTGCTCCGATGCAGCGACGGTTCTTTCGGGTTGCCGCGTGCGCGTTCGTCCTGACGACGCTCATGGGTTGTCTGGCTCCCTCGCTCCGCACCACCGAACCGAAGCGAGTGCTGATCGTGGCCGACAGCGTGTTCCACGGCTCGACCGTCGTGTCGTATCCCGCGCTCGAGCCGGTCCTCGGTGAGGAACTCGCCGCCGCTGGGATCGAGCTGCGAGCGCTCGGCACTGCGGGGTCCCGTCCGGCTCGCGATCGCTGGGTCCAGACGGTCAAACAGACCGTCGACGAATGGAATCCCGATCTGGTGATCTTCGAGTCCGCGATCCCCGACGACGTCGAAGGCAAGCCTCGCTTCGGGTTGGTGGCGACGTGGGCCCTCCTCTATGTCGCGGCAGCACGCCATGGGGCAGACGTGTGGCGCGTGGAGCCGCCGACGCCGGTCCCGGGCAGTTTCATCGACGCGTTCCACGGCCCGCGGTTGGCGCAGCTTCGTTCAGCGCAGGCCGACGGGGCTCGGATCGGAGCCGAGAACCGCCCGACGACGGTCGAGCTCGGACCCGTTCTCGCGTCCTGCGACAGTCCGTGGACCCCCGATGGCGGACATCTGACCGTGTCCGGGATGTGGTGCGTCTCCGACGACCTGTTTCGTCGAATCGCCCGCCGGGAGCCTCGGCCCCGGGCACCGTCGGACGACTCGACCACCACCACGGCACCGTGAGGGCGTGCGGATCGGTGAGGGCCTCGTACCCGAGGGGTGAATCGTTCCCGACGGTCAGCGCTCCGCGCTGGCGGGCGCTGTGGCGAGCACCTGCGGGATGAGCCAGCGAGCCAAGCTGGTCGCGCCGTCGCCCCGATAGTGAAGGCCGTCGCCTCGTAGGGGCTGACAGCCGCGCCGGCCCTCGGGACACACGAAGTCGCGCAGGTCGACTCGAGCGAGGCCGGGCCGCTGGCGCGCGACGTCGTCGAGGATGTCGTTCACACAGTCCGTGCGATCTTGGTGCGTCTGGGGCAGACCCAGTGTCCCGTACTCGGACCACGGGCTCGTGGCGAGCACCGGACGGGCCGTCGTGTTGGCGGTGAGCCAGTCGATGCGGTGGAGGACCTCACCGGCGTACCAGGTGCGGAAGTCCTCCCGGCACGGGTTCGACCATTCCCCGTCGAGCTCACGGTCGAGCACGGCCGCGGAGCCGAGCATGAGCAGCACCGCCTCGGGATGGTGCTGCTCGAAGAGTGGCGGCCACGTCTGCTCCCACTGGGCGCACTCCGGGGTCTCGGTGAACTCGCGCCCCCCGGCGTAGCGCAACTGCGGAGCCCCCCGGGCCCCGTCGCACCCCTCGATGCCCAGGTTCAGGATCTGCACCCCGAACTCGTCGAGGCCGAGCGAGCCGATCTCCGACGCCAGCACGGCGGGCACGGAGTCCCCGGCGAACGCGATCACCGGCGGCGGTGGCACC
>DATEEV010000027.1:0-2094 GCA_035281005.1 Microthrixaceae bacterium
GAGTGGAAGGCCCAGAACGAAGCCGCCGGCATCGGCGTCCTTTCACACTGAGCCCGAACCCCCTCAGGGGTCGAAGCGCTCGCCGACCATCTCCTCGGACAACGTCCACAACTTCGCCGCGGTGGCGGGGTCGAGGGCGTAGGGCAGCACGCCCGGTGACCCCGTCGGGTCGTCGATCAACGGCGCAACGGCGCAGTCCTCGCAGTACTTGCCGCCCACCTCGTCGGCGTCGGCGACGAACGCGGCCCACACCGAGGTCGCGGCGCCCTGTGGCACCGACTTGAACTTCACCTTCCGGTCGCCCTGCGCGTCGGACAGCGCCATCAGCGTCTCGTCGGTGAGGTGCCGGCCCAGCTCGGTGATGATGCCGCCCGGGTGCAGCGCGGTGGCCCGCACCCCCCGGTCGCGCAGGCGCCGGTCGAGCTCGGTGGCGAAGTGGACGTTGGCGCTCTTCGCCCGCCCGTAGGCGACCCACGGGTCGTACGGTGTCCGCTGGAAGCCCGGGTCGTCGAGGCTCACGTCGGAGAACCGGTGGCCTGCTGACGACAGCATCACGACGCGCGCCGGCGTGCCCGTGAGCAGCAGCGGCATGAGCCGGTTGACCAGGACGAAGTGGCCGAGGTGATTGGTCCCGAACTGCAGCTCGAACCCGTCTGCGGTGGTGCCCTGAGGACACGCCATGATCCCGGCGTTGCCGATCAAAGCGTCGATCCGATCGTGACCGTCGGCGAGGAACGTGTCGGTGAACGCACGGATCGAGGCCAGCGAAGCGAGGTCGGCCTGATAGAGCTCGACATCGGTCGCACCGACCTCGTCGAGGTTGCGCCTCGCCTTGTCGACGTCGCGGACGATCCCGACGACCGTCGCACCATGAGCGGCCACGACGCGCGCGGTCTCGACGCCCAGCCCGGCGGACGTCCCGGTGATCACGACGTTGACGCCGGTCAGGTCGACACCGTCGAGCACCTCGTCGGTGGTGGATTCGAATCCGAACGCCATGGCGTGTCTCCTGTTCGGGCGAGTTCAACTCTTCCGTCGAATTCAACCCTTCCGTCGAATTCAACAGAGGGAACCTAGGCTGCGGCGATGTCCGGGGTGATCGAGAGCGAGACGCGAGGACGGCTTCGCGTCCTTCGTCTGAATCGGCCGGATCGCAAGAACGCGCTGAACGAGGAGCTCGCCTGGGGAGTCATCCATGCCGTGCGTGACGCAGCCGCCGACGACGAGGTGTGGGCGATCGCCATCACCGGCAACGGCGACGCCTTCTGTTCCGGCCTCGATCTCGAGGGATTCGGGGGCTCCGATGACGGTCCGCCCAACGACGGCCGCAGTGAGCAGGAACGCCGGCGCGACGACTACGGCTGGGTCGGTCACATGGCGCTCGCCACCCGCGTCGAGTGCGACAAACCGGTGCTCGCCGGCGTCAACGGGGTGGCGGTCGGCGCGGGTCTGTCGCTCGCGATGTGCGCCGACATGCGCATCGCCTCGCCGACCGCGCGGTTCCATCCCGGGTACGCCCGGGTCGGGACGTCGCCCGATGGCGGGCTGTCATGGACACTCACCCAGGCACTCGGCTACGAGCGTTGCCTGCGATTCCTGCTCGAGTTGCGCATGATCGACGCGGTCGAGGCCCGGATCATCGGGCTCGTCGGCGAGGTCACCGGCGACGACGACTTCGAGGACCGCTTCCTCGAGTACGGGGCCATGCTCGCGAGCATCGCCCCCATCGCCGCCCAGCAGACGAAGCGGTTGGTGATGCGAGCACTCGTCGCCACCGATCTCGCGGCCCACCTTCGCGACGAGATGCGCTGGGCCCTTCGTGGCCTCGACTCCGATGACGCGCGCGAGGCCATGCGCGCGATGGCAGCTCGCGAGCAACCGACGTTCCGCGGTCTCTGACGCCGAATACCACGGGTCTCACCACTCAGTCGAAGTTCACCGAGGTGGTGACGTGCTCCCACTCGTCGACGGTGGCGGTCCAGGCCGCCGTCTTCTCCCGGAACGCGTTCAGCACATCCTGGCCGAGCAGGAGTCGCAGCGGCGGGTCGTCCATCGCGACGAGTTGGAGCACCGCGGCGGCGAGCTTGGCCGGGT
>DATEEV010000028.1:0-4529 GCA_035281005.1 Microthrixaceae bacterium
CGCGATGCGGGTGAAGGCGAACGAGGGGTGGACGTGGCCGGCCAGGTGACGGTCGAAGACGGTCACGCCCGCGTCGCGCAGGCGCCCGGCGTACGCCCTGCCGTCGTCGCGGAGCGGATCGGCACCGCAGGTGAGGATCGAAGCGGGAGGCAGGCCCGACAGATCCATCGCGTGGAACGGCGACGCGTAGGGCTCGGTCTGGGTGGCGACGCTCGGCAGATAGGCGTCGCGGAACTCGACCATCTGTTCGTAGTCGAGCATGAAGCCTGGCGGGGTCGAGCTCACCGAGGGCTGGCTCATGGTCAGGTCGACCGCGGGCACGTCGAGCCACTGGAACGCGATCGGCGGCCCGTTGCGATCGCGGGCAATCAAGCACAGCACCGCGGCAAGGTTGCCGCCGGCGGACTCGCCCCCGACGGAGATGCGGCTCGGGTCGATGTCGAGGCGCTCGGCCTCCTCGACGATCCACTCCAGTGCCCGGTAACAGTCCTCGGGGGCGGTGGGGAACATGTTCTCGGGCGCGAGCCGGTACTCGACCGACACCACGACGCAATCCGCCTCCGCCGCGATCGTGCGACATCGCGGGTCGCGCTCGTCGAGGCCACCGATGCACCAGCCGCCACCGTGGATGAAGAGGTGGAACGGGAGCCGCCCGGTTCGTGGCCGGTAGATCCGCACCAGGATCCGACCGCCCAGCACATCGACGAGCTCGTTCGTCTCGGAGTGCATCTTCGGGCCGCGCAACATCACCAGTAGGTGCCCCCGCCGGCTCATCGCCGCAGATTCCTGGCGGCGACGGCTCCACGGCACACTCGGGTCAGGTCCTTGGTCCAGGCGGTTGGCGAGAGCGACGATGCGCCGAACGGATGGCTCGAGCTGGAACGAGGACCGAGCCTGGGTCGCGGTCATGAGTGGAGATCCTCAGCCGCGACGCTTCACGGTGCGCTCGAGGATGCCGAGCGTCGCCCGCAGCGCCGATTCGGGGATGATCGGGAAGATGTTCGCTTCCTTCCACTGCGGGTCGATCTGCGACCAGTCGTAGTAGGAGGTCACGAGCGTGGTGCCGTCGTCCTGCGGCTCGAATCGGTAGCCGTAGATGTGGCCGATCTGGGGCTTGATCTGGCCCTCGATGGTCCACGCGATCTCACGGTCCTGCTCGTAGGTGACGAAGCGGACGGTCACGTCGTACTTGCCCAGCGGGTAGTCGTTGAGGGCTTCGCGGTCCATGTGGATCACGAACGTGTCGTCGACTGCCGTGGCCGGTTCACCGGTCGCGTCCTGGAGCATCCCCGACGCGTCGATGTCGACGTGGCCCTGAGGGTCGCGCACGATGTCGAAGATCGCCGAGGCGTCCGCCGGGATCGGCCGCTGCACTTCCATCCGCTCATCGGGATATTCGTCGCTCATCCCCGCATCCTCGCGGATCTCCCGCTGCTGTGATGCGGATGTCGCGCGCCGGCGCGACGTCCGCATCACAGATCGAGCTCGGCGATGGACATGAGCTCGCGGCGGAGCAGCTTGCCCACGTCGTTGCGGGGAAGCTCGTCGACCGCCACGAATCGAGCGGGAACCTTGTACGGGGCCAGGTGCTCGCGGCACAGCGCTGCGAGCTCGGCCTCGTCGAGCCCGTCGGGTGCCACGACGAACGCCCAGGGGACCTCGCCGAGACGATCGTCGATGGTGCCCACCACCGCGACATCGTCGACCGACGGCGAGAGGCGGAGCACTTCCTCGACCTCGCCCGGATGCACCTTCATCCCACCGCGATTGATCATGTCCGACACCCGCCCGTCGATCCACAGAAAGCCCTCGGCATCGATTCGAGCGATGTCGCCCGAGCGCAGCCAGCCCTCGGCGTCGACCCGATCCGGCGTCGCCGTCCCCGCTTCGATCGCGAGCGCGATCGCCGGCGTGCGGACCCAGAGCTCACCCTCCTCGCCCACCGGCGCCGCCTGACCCGCGTCGTCCCGGATCTCCAGGTCGACCCCAGGGTTCGCCCGGCCGGCCGCGCCCAGGTGCGAATCGCCGAACTCCCGCGCCGCGGCAGCGTTCCAGCCGACCACCTCACCGCCCATCTCGGTCTGGCCGTAGCAGTTCATCAGCATCACGCCGAAGCGGTCCCGGAACCGGCGCGCCTGCAACGGCGACAGCGGTGCCGTGATCGACCGCACGTACTTCAACGGCTCGAGCGACGTCACCGTCTCGTCGTCGGCCAGCATCACCATCGCCGCCGGCGGCAGCACCGTCGACCGGATCGCGAACTCCTTCACGAGCCGCGCGAACTCACGCGGCTCGAACCGTTCCATCAGCACCACCGCCGCGCCCACCCGGAACGCGAACAACACGTTGTAGATCCCTGCCCACAACGACAGCGACAGCGGCACCAGGTTCGGCATCGGCGCCGTGCGCTCCCCCACGCCCTTCGCCGAGTCCCCGAGCAATCCGCCCAGCACCGAGTCGTAGTTGGCCAGCAACCCCGAGTGCCGCTGCTCGACCGGCTTCGGCGCACCCGTCGTGCCCGAGGTGAAGCTGATCAACGCCACGTCAGCGTCGTGGACCGTCGCCTCGCCGTCGACCGGCACGATGCCGTCGCCACGCACGATCATCCTCGGTCGCACGGCGCCCACCACGTGGTCGACCTCGGTCGCCGTCGCCCGCGGGTTCAGCGGGACATACACCCCGCCCGCCATCCACACGCCGAACAGGGTGCCGATCAGGTCGGCGCCGTTCGGCAGCTGCACCGCGACGGCGTGGCCCGCCTCGACCCCCGCTGCGCGCAGCTCGTCGGCCACCGCCGAGGCTCCCCAGCGCAGGTCACCCCGCGACAGCTCGACCCCCTGCGAGTAGACGGCCGGCGCGTCGTCGTCGCCGTCGAGCAACTCGAGCAGCGACCGGTCGATCACGACTCGGCGCCCCCACTGCCCGGAGCTTCCGCCTTGGGATCGAGCCACTGAGCCTCGCGCTTCTCCGCGAACGCCCTCGGGCCCTCCTCCTGGTCGGGATGGCCCCACATCGACGTGAGGTCCTCCGCGCCCGCCTTGCAGGCGTCGGTCAGGCCCATCTCCAGCGCTCCCCACAGAGCCCGCTTCGTGGCCGCCATCGCGGCGGGCGAGTTCTTGGCAATCGTCTCGGCGAGCTCCTGGGCGACGTCACGGAGCCGTTCCGGTGGGTCGACGATCTGGCTGACCATCCCCAGCTGGTACGCCCGCTCGACCGTCATGCGCTCGTACCGGCCGACCAGCGCCATGCGCATCACCGCTTCGAAGGGCATCTTGCGAAGCAGCCCGATGGCCTCGAGCGAGACCACCTGGCCCACCGACACGTGCGGGTCGAAGAACTGAGCGTCGGACGCGGCGATCACGATGTCGGCATCGGCGATCCAGTGGAACCCGCCGCCGGCACAGATCCCGTTCACCGCGGTGATCACCGGCTTGGTCACGCCCTCGTGCCAGGCCGTGAAGTGGACGTCCCAGCGCTCCATCGACTCCCGGTAGCGCTCCATGCCGATGCCGTCGCTGGCCAGCTCGGCCACGTCGACGCCGGTCTGGAACGCCCGCCCCTCGCCGGTGTGCACGATCACCCGCACCTCGGGATCGTCGTCGAGCGCCCGCCACGCCACGCCGAACTCCTCGCGCATCGCGCCGTTCATCGCGTTGAGCCGGTCGGGCCGGTTGTTGATCAGCCAGCCCACTGGGCCACGCCGCTCCAACAACAGGTGCTCGAGCTCCGGATACCCCATCAGGGTGCACTCCCTTCTCTCTCCTCGGAGTGAGGTTTGTCGCTCAAACGCGGTCGGAGACGACTCTTGTCCAACGGGCCCCACACCGCGTCGCGCTTCTCGGCGAACGCCAGCGGGCCCTCGTTCTGATCCTCATGACCCCACACGCCGGTCAGGTCCTTCGCGCCGAGCACACAGGCCTCGGTGAGGCCGACCTCGAGCGCCCGCCACAAGGCATTGCGCGACACGGCCATCGCGGTCGGCGAATTCCTGGCGATCGTCTCGCCCAGCATCTGGGCCTCGTCACGCAGCCGATCGGGTGGATCGACGATCTGGCTGGCCATGCCCAGGTCGTACGCCCGCTGCGCGGTGATCCGCTCGTGGCGCCCGAGCAAGGCCATCCGCATCACCGGCTCGAAAGCCATCCGCCGGCTCAGGGCGATCGTTTCGAACGCCGAGACCTGACCGAGCGACACGTGCGGGTCGACGAACGTCGCGTCGCTCGCCAGGATCACGATGTCGGCGTCGACGACGAAGTGCAACCCTCCTCCGGCGCAGGTGCCGTTGACCGCGCAGATCACCGGGGTCACGACCTCCTGGTGCCGCGAGGTGAACGGGAGCTCGGCTCGCTTCGTCGCCCGCGACTGCTCGCGCAGTGCGTCGGGGTCCGTCGACAGCTGCACCATGTCGAGGCCGGTCTGGAAGGCGGCCCCGTTGCCGGTGTTCACGATCACCCGTACGTCGGGATCGTCGTCGAGCTCGCGCCACGCCCGCTCGAGCTCGTTCCACATCGTCGCGTCGAGCGCGTTGC
>DATEEV010000029.1:0-4103 GCA_035281005.1 Microthrixaceae bacterium
GATCCAGGCCGGCGACTTCGGCGCCCCCCACACCAACGGCGCGTGTGACCACGAGGGCCAGTGCGTGCTCCTCGCGATCTGGGGCGACGTGGGCGAGCGGATGCGTGCCCTGCTCGACGGCTACCACCTCGACGACCTCGCTGCGATGACCCGTGGTGAGCTCGACTGGCCCGAGGCCCAGGCCTCGGCCGCCCAGCCCGTCGACGCCACTCCCACGCCGGCATAGCGCGGCCTGATGGCCTCGATCGCTTCGGCTCAGGTTCGCCCTCGGCTGGCCTCGGGCCGCTTCGCCTCCGCTCCTCGGCTGTCAGACCGCCGGGGCCAACTCCTCGAGGACGGTGCGGAGGTCGGCGGGCAGCGGTGACTCGAAGGTGAGCACCTCGCCGTTCGCCGGGTGCTCGAATGCGAGGCGGGTGGCGTGGAGGAACGGCCGTGGCGACACCAACCCGGGTCGCACGCCGCCGTACAGGTCGTCGCCGACCACCGGACGCCCGAGCGAGCGCAGGTGCACGCGGATCTGGTGGGTCCGGCCCGTTTCGAGCTGGCAGCGCAGCAGGGTCGTCACCGGGTCCGAGAACGCCTCCAGCACCTCGTAGTGGGTCCGGGAGGGACGGCCGGAGGCCGTCACCGTCATCTTCAAGGGATCGCGCCTCGATCGGCCGACCGGCGCGTCGATCGTGCCGAGCTTCGTCTCGAACGCCCCCCAGGTCAGCGCCAGATAGGTCCGCTCGACCTCATGGGTGGACAGCTGCGCCACGAGGGCGTCGTGGGCATCGTCGGTGCGGGCGACGACGAGGAGTCCGGAGGTGCCCTTGTCGAGGCGGTGGACGATGCCCGGCCGCTCGGGGTCCCCGCCCACGCCCTCGAGCTCGGGGAAGCGGGCCAACAGGCCGTGGACGAGCGTCGCACCCTGGTGACCGGCTCCGGGGTGCACGACGAGCCCGGGCGGCTTGTCGATCACGATCACGTCGTCGTCGGCGAAGAGGACCTCGACCGGGACCGACGCATCGGGGCCCGGGATGACCGGGGGCCGCACCGGATCGACGGCGACCTCGATGGTCTGTCCTTCGTGCACCTTGATCGAGACCTTGGTGACCGCCCGCCCGTCGACGAGCACGTGCCCATCGCCGACGACAGTCGCGGCCTCGGACCGCGAGCATCCGGTGATCATCGACACCACCCGGTCGACCCGCTCGCCCTCGAGCGCAGCGGGGACGACCTCGCTGGTCACTGCCCGCCGTCGTCGCTGCGGGCGGGGATCGGGTCGGCCGAGGGCGCCTCGTCCCGTTCGGGCGGTGCCCTCAGCGTCAGGAGCGCGAGCAGGATGCCGCCGACGACGACGCAGGAGTCCGCGATGTTGAACGTCGGGAACCACCCCGTGTAGATGAAGTCGACGACGCGGCCGCCGAGCGCGCCGCGCGGAACCCCGGGGATCCCGGCGCGGAAGATGCGGTCGACGACGTTGCCGATCGCGCCGCCGACGACGAGGCCGATCGCGAACCGCGACGGCCAGTCCTCGACCGTGCGCGCGAACCAGAGCAGGCCGCCCACGATCACGCAGGCCACGATCCCGATGATGAAGCCCTTGCCCTGACCCTGCGAGAAGGCCATGCCGGAGTTGAACGCGAGCTTGAGGCGCAGATCACCGACGAGGTGGATGCCCTCGGTGCCCTCGGGGGAAAGGCGCGACACGGCCCACGCCTTCGAGAGCTGATCGAGCACCACCGCCACGATGGCGACGAGAGCAATCAGGCCGTAACGGCCTCCACGTCCTCGACGTCGCGGCGCGGGCTCAGCGTCGACCGAAGCCACCGACCTTGTACTCGACTCGTTCGGTCGCCCACGGAATGGCCTTCAGGCGCTCCTTCGGGATCGCGAGGCCGGACTCCCGGCAGATCCCATAGGTGCCCGCCGCGATGCGCTCCAACGCCGCGTCGATCTCCTCGATCATGCCTCGGGCCTGGGCGCTGAGGGCGAGGTCCCGTTCACGCTCGACCGCGAGGGTGTCGCCCTCGCCGGACTCCTCGTCGAACTGCACGTCGCCCGGCTCACGGTTCTCGGTGAGCGAGTTCGCCTCGGCCAGCAGTTCGTCGGCGGAACGGGTGTAGTTGGCGCGCTCCACGAGCAACAGCTCGCGCTGGGCCTCGATGAACTTGGCGTCGAACGGCGACTTCGCCGGCTTCTTGGGCTTCGCCGGCGGGGCCTTGTCGACCGGGGGGGCCTTCTTCGGCGCCGACGTCCTCGGGGCCGCCGTCTTCGTGGCCGGCGCCTTCTTGGCCGGAGCGGCCTTCTTCGCCGGCGCCTTCTTGGCCGGCGCGGCCTTCTTCGCCGGCGCCTTCTTCGTGGCGACGGACTTCTTCGCCGGCGCCTTCTTGGCGGCGGACTTCTTCGGGGCAGGCGACTTCTTGGTGACCATCAGGTCTCCCCCTCAGGACGGGGTCGGAGAAACAAGTGCGGCAGCCTACCCACGTGGCCCCGCGACGACGAGGCGGGCCGCGGCCCGCCAGTACGGGCCGGGCCGATCGCGGCCGTTCAGCGACGACGCCCGAAGCGCTTGGGCCGATCGCCCTCGCGCTCGAAGAACTCCTCCATCGCCGGGTCCGGGTCGACAGCTTCGGTGTTGACGGCGTCGTGCAGCTCCTGGAGGTACCGGTCGTGCTCGCCGGTTGCCGTGGTCAACGTGTACGCCGCCGTCGGCTCGTCGACGGAGGCCGCACGGCCCACCGACTCCACGTCATCGACACGGGGCTCGAACACGTCATCAGCGGCGGGGCCATCGGGGTCGTCGACCACGGGGTCATCGGACACCAGCGACGACTCCCCCGCCGACGGGGTGTCCTCGCCGAGGCCGGCGTCCTGCTCATCGCGACCCGACGCCGTCGGCCGCTCCGAGGCTGCCGGCTCCGCAGTGTCGTCAGGCTTCGCCGTGTCCTCGGATGCACCCTCTTCGAACGCGGCCGATACCTGGGCCCAGCTCCCCGGCCCCCACGGGTCTCCCGCGGTCTGGGTGCCCTCGGGCGCGTCACTCACGAGCGACACCTCGTCGTCGGGGATGAGCTCGGGAGGAGCGGAGTCCACGATCGGTGTCAGGTCGACATCGAGCGGCGGCCGGGCCCGGAGGGTGTCGGGGTCGTCGAGCAGTCGGCCGATCGTCTCGTGAGTCGCGGTCAACGCGCCGCGGTACTCGTCGAGTCGTCCCTCGACCAGCCTGACGTCATCGCCCAGGCGGAGCTTCGTTGCATCGAGCTGCGCGATCTCGTCCTTGAGGCGCTCGCGCTGACCGGCGAACTCCGCATCCGCCTCCTCGCGCGCGGTGCGCAGCATGTCGTCGCGCTGCACCTGCGCCTCACGCACGAGGCGCTCGGACTCGGCCGCGGCGTCGCGGGTCTCGATCTCGACGCGCGCTCTGGTGTCGGTGAGCAGCTTGGTCGCCTCGCTCCGCGCCTCGTTGATCGCAGCCTCGGCGGTCCGCTTGGCGAGCAGCAGCGTCGAGGTGGCCTGCGCGACGTCGGTGTCGTCGGCCATCGGAGCCGGCTCGGCCGTCGTCGGTGGGTGCTCCCGCAGCTCGGCGAGCGTGGACTCGGCCTGATCAGCGCGGCGCTTCTCGCTCGCGACCTCGGCCTCGAGCCGGCTCAGCGTCGCTCCGACCCGCTCGAGGAAGTCGTCGACCTGATCGGGGTCGTAACCGCCGAACCGCCGCTCGGAGAAGTCGATCTGCTCGATCAGCTGTGGCGTGACGTCCATCGTGCCATCGTAGCGAGGCCGCCTCCGGCGACCTGATGACCCACGGGCACGCCGCGCGATCAGTCGTCGACGAGTGCGCCCTCGCTGATGCGACGGCGGTCGTCGGCTGAGACCTCCACGTCGGCCGGGGTCAGCAGGTAGACGTGGGAGGCGACGCGCTCGACGGTGCCGCCGAGGCCGTAGGCCACTCCGCTCGCGAAGTCGAGGAGGCGGCGGGCCAGGTCGCGATCGAGGCCCTGGAGGTTCACGATCACGGGCTGGCGACGCTTGAACCAGTCACCGACCTCCTGCGCGTCGTTGAAGGCCTTGGGATTGACGACGTGCGGCTTGGCGGTTGCGGAGGGCAGGGGCCGGACCAC
>DATEEV010000030.1:0-3317 GCA_035281005.1 Microthrixaceae bacterium
GGCGACGATTCAGGTTCGGGCTGAGGAACGAGCTGAGCAGGTAGTTGTGGCCGAGGTGGATCTCGATGGCGTCGAAGCCGGCCGCCTCGACGACACGGGCCGCGTCGCCGTACTGGGCGACGACCTCGTCGAGCTCGGCGATGGTCGCGGCCTTCACCACCCCCATCGCCGGTGCGCTCAGTCGCGTCGACGGGGCGAGGGTCTTCGTTCGGTTGGAGCGCGTGTTGGCCACGAGACCGGCGTGGCCGATCTGTGCGGAGGCCAGCGCGCCTTCGCCGTGCACCGCGTCGGTCAGCCGCCGGAGATCGGCGACGATCGCGTCGCTCATCACCATCGTGTGGCGCTGGACGCGACCGCCGGGACTCACCGCGCAGTAGGCGACGGTCGTCATCGCGGCGCCTCCCGCCGCGGCAGCGCGGTGGAATTCGACGAGCTCGTCGCTCACCGCGCCGTTCGGCATCACCCCCTCGAACGTGGCCGCCTTGATGATGCGATTGCGCAGGGTCAGTGGACCGAGCGTGGCAGGCGCGAACGGGTCCGGCACAGTGGCGGTTTCGGTCATCTCAGGCCTCCTGACATTACGTTACCATCGGCAGCGGAATGGTGAGAGCGCGAACGAGTATGAGGAGGTGTCGATGAGCGAGCCGACCGAGCGACTGGCGGGCCGACCCCGCGATCCCGAGCTCGACGCGCGTGTTGTCGCGGCGGTGCGGGCCCTGCTTGTCGAGTCGGGATGGGAGGGAACGACCATCCGCCAGGTGGCCGAGCGCTCCGGTGTGAGCCGCCCCTCGATCGCCCGCCGGTGGCCGTCGAAGGCGCATCTGGTGTTCGAGGCGCTGCTCGGCAGCGAACCCGAGCTCGAACGCTTCGAGGGCACCGACGCCCGCGGATGGATCGACGAGGTGATCGACGGGTCGTTCGAACTGTTCGACCGTCCGGAGATGCGCTCGGCCGTGCCGGGTCTCCTCGCCGCGCTGCCCGACCACGACGACCTCCGCGCCCACATCTGGGACGGCTTCACGGGGCCCGCCACGGCGCTGGTCGCTGATGACGCCGACGCCGTCTCGGCGGCTCGTGCCGCGATCGTGATCGCCGCCGGTGCCGCGCTCTTCGCCGCTGCGATGGTTCCCGGGGATCGTCAGGCACGGTCGACGATTCGCTCGCTACTCCGGGAAGCGCTCACCCCTGCGCTGGTCGAGGTCGGCATCCGGTGATCGCCGTGCCCGGTCGGTTTCCTGACTTCGCGGTCGCGTGCGGCGAGGAGGCATCCGACCCTCTGGTCGCCCACGAGGGCCGCGACGTTCGGGTGGACGAGCTGGCCGGGAGCGGTCACCTCGACCACCAGGACGCCGACCTCGCGTCAGTCGCGGCGCTCGACGTGCAGCTGTGGCGCTACGGCATGCCGTGGCGCTCCACGGAACCCGAACCCGGCGTCTACGACTGGTCGCTGTGGGACCGCGCGCTTCGATCATGCGATCGACACGGTCTGGTGCCGATCGTGGACCTCTGCCACTTCGGCCTCCCGGACCACTACGGCGGCTTCTGCGAACCGGGGTGGGTCGAGGGGTTCATCCGATATGTCGAGCAGTTCCTGGACCGCTACCAGGAGCCGATCTACTTCACGCCCGTCAACGAGCCGATGATCACGGCGATGTGTTCGGCGATGTGGGGGATCTGGAACGACCGCCGCGCCAGCCGCGAGGACTACTTCCTGGCGCTCGCCCACGTCACGCTCGCCAACCTCGAAGCCATCGCGCGGATCGCGGCCGACCGGGACGGATGGTGGATCGGAGCCGAGGGCTTCGGTTGCCACCTGCCGGCCACCGCGCAGGACGAGCCCGCTGCGTCGGCGGCCCGTGAGCTCGAGCAGTTGACGTGGGATCTCCACCTCGGAGTGGACCCACCTGCATCGGTCGCCGACGTCTTCGACGTGGTCGACGGTGCGGTGCTCGACCGCATCTCAGCCCTCGCCCGGCCGTCGGAGAAGTGGATCGCAGGCCACGACTTCTATCCCGTCAGCGTCACGGTCCACGGCGAGCGCGCCGTGGAGCTCTCGATCGCGGAGCGGGTCGCGGCCTACGAGCGCGAAGCGAGGGCGTGGCACGATCGGTACCGGCGTCCCTTCTGGGTGGCAGAGACCTCGAACCTCGGCCTCCCGGTCGAGGACGGGCCGGTCTGGCTCGACGAGCTCGTCGCTGGCCTGGAACGCCTCCGAGCCGACGGACTTCCGGCGCGAGGCGTGTGCTGGTACAGCCGTGGCGATCAGTTCGACTGGCACACGATGCTGACGCGGCCAGTGGGTGAAGTGACCGAGGTGGGCCTGTTCGACACGCGCCGCCGACCACGACCCGTTGCCGAGGCCTTCGCGCTCTTGGCCGCTCGCCACCGATAGGCACAGGTGTCGAGCGAGCATCGACTCGGAGCGGTCGGCGCGACGGCCCTCGGGATCGCAGCGATCCGCGCTCGTGAGTCCGCGCGGACGGACCGGCTCTTCGACGACCCGCTGGCCGGCGCGTTCGTCGACGCGGTGGGCGGTCGCGGCGCCGACTGGTTGTCGTTGGGCGACGTCGAGCTCAGCGAAGACCAAGCGGCGATCAGCCACTGGGTCGTCATGCGCACCGTCTTCATCGACGACTGCATCAGGCAGGCCTCGGCGGACGGCATCCGTCAGTTCGTGACACTGGGTTCCGGCCTGGACACCCGGCCGTTCCGACTCGCGCTGCCGAGCGGTTGTGTCTTCTACGAGGTGGACACCGCTGATGTTGTTGCGTTCAAGGAGTGGTGCTTGAGCGAGCTGGGGGTCCGAGAACCGGTTACTCGTCTGCCGGTGATCGCGGACCTTCGTGGCGACTGGCTCTCCGCGCTCGTTGCGCAGGGTCTGCGTGAGGAGATGCCGATCGCCTGGGTGTTGGAGGGCGTCACCATCTATCTCACCGCTGAGGAGAATGACCGGCTCCTCCACGCCGTGGGTCGGTCGTCAAGCAGCGGTAGTCGACTCGCGTTGACGATTGCCCGCCCGACAACCGGGGGGCCCGTCGCTCGATCCGAGTCGGCCACGCCATTCCGGTGGCTTGGTCCCACAGACGTCAAGGCATGGATCCACGCGCACGGTTGGCAGGTCGTCGTGCGATCGACGGAGGAGGTGGCGGCCGACCACGAGCGTCCGGCCGAGGAGGGCGCGCGGCGGATGGTGGGTCAACTCGTCGACGGGCGGCGACCCGCTCACATCGGCTGATCCATCGCGTCACCCCTCATGACGCCTCATTGGTGCTCCGCCGACCCGGGCTCTGCAAGTGGAACGACCGAGGTGCTCGTCC
>DATEEV010000031.1:0-12400 GCA_035281005.1 Microthrixaceae bacterium
CCGGCGGGCCCGGTCAGGGCTCGTGCCAGCCCTGATCACCGATCAACGGGACGAAGGCCACCGCGCCCAGGTCGCGTCGGCGCGACGAGCCGTCGGCGGCGACGTCGATCCGGACCAGGTCCTGTGCCTCGGACGGTCCGACCGGCATCACGAGGCGGCCCCCCGGGGCGAGCTGGCCCAGGAGCGCGGGCGGGATCATCGGTCCGCCCGCGGTCACGACGATCGCGTCGTAGGGCGCCTCGTCGGGCCAACCGAGGCTGCCGTCTGCCACCCGGACCTCGATCCCCTCGATGCCCAACCGGGTGAAACGGGCCTCTGCCTCGGCCGCCAGCTCGGCCAGGCGTTCGACGCTCACGACCCGGGCGGCCAGTCGGGCCAGCACCGCGCTCTGGTAGCCCGAGCCCGTCCCCACCTCCAGCACGCGGTCGGTGGGCTCCAGTTCCAGCGCGGCGGTCATCAGCGTCACCACGTACGGCTGCGAGATCGTCTGGCCGTCGCCGATCGGCAGCGCACATTCGTCGTAGGAGCGATCGCGCACGGCCTCGGGCACGAACTCCTCCCGCGGGACGTCGGCCATCGCGGCGAGGACCCGCTCGTCGCGGACCTCGCCGCGTCGGCGGTGCATCGCGACCATCTTCCGTCGACGCGCGGCCCAGTCGGTCACGGCGTCGATCCCTCGGGCACCGGGTCGAGCTCGAGGTCGGCGTCGAGTTCGAGGTGAACAGCGACCGGACGATGGTCGCTGTGGCCGATCGCCGGCACCTCGACGCCGACCGGGGTGAGACCTGCGACCGCGACCATGTCGAGCCCGCGTCGAGGCCGCTTCCTGGGATGTGTCGGCGGGGTGGCGGCGAGCTGCAGGCCCGCAGCGCGCAGCACGGGTGCCGCGGCAGGTGGGTCGAGGTTGAGATCCCCGAGCAGGAGCCGCCGGTGGTGACGGGTCCCGGCGTGCTCGAGGGCGGCGCGGAGCTGGGCCACCGCCACCGCGGCGCGCCGGTCGTGGCGACGGCGCGGTTGGAGGTGGAGCGCGGTGACCGAGACCGGCTCGCCCGACGGCGCGACGACCGTGGCGTGCAACGCGACGCGTCGTTCGTCGCCGGGTCGCCCCGGGAGCTCAGCCACCGTCACCTGGGTCGGTTCGCGACGGGTCAACAAGGCGTGACCGTAGGTGCCCCCGCCGGTCTCGATCGCGGGGGCGAATGCCAACCGCATGCCCAGATGATCCGCCAGGATCGCCGCCTGGTCGAGGCCTCCCGATCGGGAGACCCCGCGGTCCACTTCCTGCACTGCGATCAGGTCGGCGTCGAGCGATCGCAGCGTCGACACGACGGCCTCGAGATCGACGACCCCGTCGTCCCGACGGGCGTGGCGGATGTTCCACGTCACGACCCGCCAGGTCGCGGGACGAACCGTCACGAGCCGACGCCCACTGATCTCGGCCTGGTCAGGGGCAGGACACGGTGGTCAGGTCCTCGCCCAGCACGATCCTGCCGCCGAAGTGCGAGGCGGCCTCGTCGATCCATTGCTGCTCGGTGCCCGGAGCCGGTGCCGGGACCGGGTGGGTCATCACCAGGGTGCGGACACCGGCGCGGGCCGCGGTGGTGGCGGCATCCGCGATCGACGAGTGGTAGTCGAGCACGTCGTGGAGCCGCTTGAACGGGATCGCCTCGATGAGGGACGGCCGCACGACCGTCTGCACGTAGACGTCGGCGTCGTGGCACAGCGCGTCGAGGCCTGCGCAGGGGACGGTGTCGCCGGCCAGCACGACCGAGCCTCCGTCGGCCTCGACGCGGTAGCCGACGGTCGGACGCACCGGCGCGTGGTCGGTGGCGGCGGCGAGGATGCGCAGGCCGTCGGCATCGACGACGACCGCGGTGTCGTCACTCTCGGGCGCGACCTCGGTCACCTGCACCGACGGCGGGTCGACGAGGTCGTCGTGGTGGGCGATCCGGTAGCCGATGTCGTCCTCGAGCATCTGCAGGGTCCGTTCGACATGGCGACGGGTGCCCACCGGCCCGACGACCGACAGCGTGAGTGGCGTCGGCGACAGCACCCACCTGCTCGTCACGATGTCACCGAAGTCTGTCACGTGGTCGCTGTGCAGGTGGGTCAGCATCACCAGCGCGAGAGTGGACGCGCCGGAGCTCACCGCCGCGGCCCGCATGAGGACGCCGCGACCGCAGTCGACGAGCAGGTCTCGGCCGGCCGCGCGCACCAGGGTCGACGGCCCGGCTCGGTCGGGCGAGGGCAGCGGGCTCCCCGTACCGAGCAGCACGACCTCCATCAGCTCAGCCGACCCCCCACTTGCCGACCATGGCGACGATGGTCACCACGACGATCAGCGAGTCGAGGATGCCGAACGCCGCCATTCGATTGCTCAACGTCTTCTCCTCGGCCTCGTCACCCGACTCGATGGCGGCGGCGACGTGACGGGATCCGGGGCTGAACACGACGACGCCGAGCACGATCCCGATCACGATCGCGGCGAGACCCACCGACACGAACGCGTCGGAGAACTCCCACGGCGTCGATTCGAGCAGCACCATCCACACGCCGGTCACCAGGATCGCCACGCCCGCCACGCTGTAGAGCACCTTCGCCATGTGCTCCTGGGAGTGCGCCCACCAGAGCCGGGCGTCGGCGGGAGCCTTGGCGACGCGGGGCGAGACGAACGCCTGGACACCGTTGGCGCCGAGCCACAGGGCCACACCGACGAGGTGAATGACGAGCAGGGTCGTGCGCATGCACGGACGCTAACGGGTGGCCGATCGTGGTGTCGGGGGTGCCGTCGCCGCCAGCGACGCAGGTCCGCGGGATACCGGTGCCACGATCAGGAACCCGGGGGATCGTCGATGCGCATCACGTCGACGGTGACGCGCAGCTCGTGCTCATCGCCCTGCGTGAAGATCACGCCCTTCAGCGGCGGCACGTCGCCATAGTCGCGGCCCCACGCGGCGGTGACGTAGCGCTCGTTCACGAACTGGTCGTTGGTCGGGTCGACGTCGACCCAGCCCCATCCGGGGAGGTAGACCGACACCCACGCGTGGGAGACGTCCGCGCCCTGCAGCCGGGGGACGCCCTTCGGCGGGTCGGTCTCGAGGTAGCCGCTCACATATCGAGCAGCCAGGCCATGCGCGCGCAGCCCGGCGATCGTCAGGTGGGCGAAGTCCTGGCACACACCGACCCGACGCTCGAGCACTTCCTCGAGGGTGGTGGAGACCGTGGTCAGCCCCGGCGCGTACTCGAACTCCCGGTGCACCCTCGAGACCAGGTCACCCAGCGCGTCGAGCATCGGTCGACCTGCCGTGAACGACTGCGCGGCGAAGGCGCCGGCCGCGAGCGAGGCTCCGATCGACGGCGAGGGGAGCGCGAACTCGCGTGCCGCCACCCCGTCGGCGGAGCGATCGGCGCGCACCGCGTCGCGAACCGTCTCCCAGGGGAGATCGTCGAGAATCTCGCGGGGGTCCTCCCGGGTGCCGACCCCGACCTCGCTCGTGCCGGTCACCACGAGGCGCGAGTGTGGCTCGAGGATCGCGTAGTGAGCGACCCTGTTGCCGTGGAAGTCTCGACGCTCGCGGGAGTGCTCGGGGAACGGGTCGATCGAGACGGCCGCCATGTAGCAACGCTGCGCGGGAGTGTCGCGGGGTTGGAGGTGCACCTCGCCGTAGCTCGACGACACCTCGGCCTCGTACTGGTACTCGGTGCGGTGCACCACCCGATAGGTGATGACCGTGTCGTCGACGGTTCTCGTGTTCATGCGCCACCTCCCGCCAGGGGCACGCCGCGGCTCGGGTGGTTCGGCGTGAACGGGGTGAAGACCGCCTGTTGGGGCAGCTCCGGTGTGAAGTGATCGCGCTCGATCGATGCCGCGATGGCGGCGAGCGCGCGGGTCGTCGCCGCGAGGAACTCGCGCAACGCCGGTCGGGCCCGGTCCGGCTGGGACTGGGCGAGCTGTGCGGTGTCGATCTCGTGCACCGCGGCGGCGAGGTCGAGGGCGCGGCGCTCCGCGTCGGACCTGCTCGTCCCGACCGCGGGCAGGTTGCCGACCGCGTCGACCAGGCGCTCGACCTGGTAGACGAGCGAGCGCGGATTGTGGTCGTCGAGCAGCAACAGGTCGAGCACGGTCTGGAGCTGCGCCTGGGACCGGTAGCGGCGTCGGTAGGTGATGATGCTCTCGGACGCCGTCAGCACCGACTCGAGCACGAGGCTGTCGGTGGCGGTGTCGCGGCGCTCGTCGACGGTGGCGGTGAGCAGCGAGCACAGGTGCACCGCTCGCTCGATCCGTCGGCCCGCCTCGAGGAAGTGCCACCCGGGATCGCGAACGAGCGACTCGGCCGACAGACCCGCCAGCGCGAGCAGGCCCTGCATCACCCGGGCGAGCGCCGGCGACGCGGAGTCCAGCGACCCGTCGAGGCCGGGTGCGCGTAGGGCCCGGTCGAGCCCGCCGATGACCAGCCAGGTGTCGATCGACAGCTGGTCGCGCACCTCGGTCGCCGCGTCGAGCATTCGGCGCACCGAGTAGGCGAGCGATCCGGCGAGCTCGACGTCCACCACGAGAGGCGGCAAGGAGTCGACGACCGGCGCGCCGGTCGTGGCGGCCAGGCCGCCGAGCAGCACCGCCACGCAGGCATCGCCGCCCCCGCCGTCGAGGGGCCGGTGCGAGAACTCGGTGCGGCGATCCTCCACGACTCGCAACAGCCGCACGAGACCCTCGGCTCGCTCGGCGTAGCGGCTCAGCCAGAACAGGTTCTCCGCCGCGCGTGACGACATCGACGCCTCGGGCTCCACGGCGTCGAGGGCCGGCCCCGACCGCAGCCAGAAGTCGGCCAGCGATTCGGGCTCTTCGGCCAGCACCCAGGTGTCCTTGCTGATCGCGCCGGTCTGGTTGCTGATGACCTGATCGTCGGGTCGGCCCGCGACCAGGGTCAGACCGCCCGGTAGCACGCTGAACCCGTCGCCGTCGGCGACGGTGAACGTGCGCAGGACGGATCGTCGCAACTCGATCCCCGCGTCGGTCGACGTCGGCACCGACGACAACTGCACAGCCTCCTGGCCGACCCACGCGTGGGGCTCGGACTCGATCCGCCGCCGCAACTCGTCGCGGGCCGCCTCGTCGAGCTGGGCGCCCATCAGCACCGTGGTGCCCGACCCGCTCGAGGTGCGCTTGAGGACCAACCGGTCGATCTGGCCGAGCACGTGCTGGCGGGAGGTGTCGTCACCGCACCACCACGTGTCGACGCTGGGCAGGCGCATCGGCTCGCCGAGCAGCGCGTCGCAGATCGCCGGCAGGAACGGCAACAACGCCGGGTTCTCGAGGACGCCGGAGCCGAGTGTGTTCACGACCGAGACGTTGCCGAGCCGGCAGGCCTCCACCAGACCCGGCACTCCGAGCTTCGAGTCGGGACGAAGCTCGAGCGGGTCGCAGAACTCGGCGTCGACGCGTCGCAGGATCACGTGCACCGGCTCCGGCCGGCCGAGCGTGCGCATCCACACCCGACCGTCGCGGACCTGCAGGTCGGTGCCCTGCACGAGGGAGAAGCCGAGGTATGACGCGGTGAACGCGTGCTCGTAGGCCGTCTCGCTCCAAGGGCCCGGAGTGAGCACCACGATGCGGGGCTGGTCGACCGACGCCGGCACGACCGACTGCAGCGCCGTGCGCAGCGTCCGGAAGAACGGCGCGAGGCGGTGCACCCCGGCGCCGCGGTACAGCGAGGCGAAGACGCGCGACACGACGATGCGGTTCTCGAGCGCGTACCCGGCGCCGGACGGGGCCTGGGTCCGGTCGGCGAGCACGACGTGGCGCCCCGACTCGTCGCGGCCGACGTCGGCCGCGGTCAACAGGAGCTGATGCTCACCGGGGAGCCGGGCCTGGTCGCACTCGCGCCGGAATCCGGGGTGAGCGAAGATGACCTCTGGCGGCAGCAGGCCCTCGCGCAACAGGCGGCGCGGTCCGTAGAGGTCGGTGACGAGCAGGTCGAGCACCCGGGCCCGTTGCGCGAGCCCGTCATCGATCGGAGCCCACTGGTCGCTGGTGATCACGACCGGGAGCGGGTCCATCTCCCAGGCCCGTGTGCCGAGGTCGGGCCCGCGGGTCACGTTGTAGGTGACCCCGTCGTCGCGCAGCAGCCGGCGCGCCTCGACGCGACGGAGGGTCAGCTCGTCGGGGCCCAGCTCCTGGAGGGCGCCCGCGAGATCGGTGGGTGCGCTGGTGGTCATTGCCTCGGCGTCGTGTGTGGTGGATCCCCCGGTTCCCGTCGCGATCAGGTCGCGGCGAGTTCCTCTGAGAGAAAGTACGTGCCGGTCAGCAGTTCGTGAAGTTCGGCGAACCCGACCTGGAGCTCGTCGACGAAGTCGTGAAGGCCGTCCGCGTCCAGCGCGTCGAGCTCGACGGCGTCGAGGGAGCGCTGCACCGCGGCACACCCGGCCATCGGCCGCTCCTGGTGTGGGAGCTCGAGCAGCCACCGAGAGACCTCGATCAGACAGTGCTCGACCGAGCGGGGAAACGAGGTGTCACGCAGCAGGAAGCGCACCGCATCCGGCCCGTTGACCGCTCCGCCCATCGCTCGGCGGAACATCTGCTCGGCACCGACGGAGGACAGCACCGCCATCCAGGTGAGGTCCGCATAGGGGTCGAGGTGGCCGTCGTCACCCATCAGGATCCCCGCCTGCACGTCGAGCACGCGGGTGGTCATGTCGGCCCGTTCGATCATCCGGCCGATCTCGAGGAACGAGAAGGCGTCGTCGCGGCTCATCGTCGCGTTGATCGACCCGCTGACCAGGTGACACCGGCGGATCAGGTCCTCGTTCCACGACAGCCGGGTCCGCCGGTCGACGGCGCGGTGGCCGGTGTCGGCGACGTGGTGGTGGAGCTCGTTGACGATCTCCCAGGTCCGCCGCGGCAGCATGGCCCGGGTGGCGCGGAGGTTCGAGCGGGCCTGGCCGATCGAGGCGACCACCGAGCCGGTGTGGGAGTTGTCGGTGACGAGGAACGCGACGACCTCGTCCTCCCGAGCGTGGGCGTAGGCGGCCTGGTAGGCGTCGTGTGAGCCGGTCACCACGAGCAGGGGAGCCCAGCCGACGCCCGCGGACAGGGGAAGGTCGACGTAGAGCTCGGTGTGGGTCTTGACCAGACGAGCCGTCGCCTCGGCGCGCTCGAGATAGCGACCCGCCCAGTAGATGTTCTCGGCAACTCGGCTCAGCAGCATGGTGGCGACCTCCTCGGGGTCGGACTCGGTCGGGGGCTCGTCAGCGGTGTCGGGTCGTGCGGTCATCGGGTGGTCAGGCGCTGGGTCGGTTCGTGGCGCGCTCGGCGTGTGGTGGGGGGCCGTCGGGCAGTCGGACGACATCGGGATCGACGATCCAGGTGTCCTTGCTCCCGCCGCCCTGCGAGCTGTTGACGATCAACGAACCTTCGCGCAGGGCGACACGCGTGAGCCCGCCGTTGGTGACATAGGGATGCGCGCCCGAGAGCACGAATGGTCGCAGGTCGATGTGTCGCGGCGCCACCTGACCATCACAGAGAGTGGGCGATGTCGACAGCGCCAGTGCCGGCTGGGCGATCCAGTTGCGGGGATCGGCCTCGATCGTGTCGCGCATCTCCTCCTGCTGGGCCTCGGTGGACGACGGGCCCATGAACAGGCCGTAGCCGCCCGACTCGTTCGCCGGCTTCACCACCAGCTCCTCGAGGTTGGCCAGCACGTGGCTGCGCTGCGCGTCGTCGAGGCAGACGAAGGTCTCGACGTTGGGGATGAGGGCGTCCTCCCCCAGGTAGTACCGGATCAGTTCGGGCACGTAGGCGTACACGACCTTGTCGTCGGCCACGCCCGCGCCGGGCGCGTTGGCGATCGCGACGTTGCCCGCCCGCCATGCCCGCATGATGCCGGGGACACCGAGCGTCGAGTCGGGCCGGAACACCTCGGGGTCGAGGAACAGATCGTCGACACGGCGGTACACGACATCGACGCGGACGAGCCCGCCGACGGTGCGCATGTGCACCACGTCGTCGTCGACGACGAGGTCGCCACCTTCGACGAGGTGGGCACCCATCTGCTGGGCGAGGAACGCGTGCTCGAAGTAGGCGGAGTTGTAGATGCCCGGGGTGAGCACGACGATCACCGGAGGCTCGCCCGGCCGGGGCGACAGTGCGGCGAGCGTGGAGCGAAGTCGAGTCGGATACCCGTCGATCGGGTGGATGTCGAGGTCACGGAAGACGTCCGCGAAGACCCGCTTGGAGATCTGGCGGTTCTCGAGCATGTACGACACGCCGGACGGAACCCGCAGGTTGTCCTCGAGGACGTAGACGGTGCCGTCGGCGTCGCGCACCAGGTCGCTGCCACAGATGTGGGCCCAGGTGCCGAAGGCGGGGCGAGCCCCCACGCACGCCTCGCGGAAGTTCGGGGACGCCTCGATGATCTCCCGGGGCACGATCCCGTCGTCGAGGACCTTCGCGTCGCCGTAGAGGTCGTCGACGAACAGGTTGAGCGCGGCGAGCCGTTGGAGGAGCCCTTCGCTGGTCCGGCGCCACTCGGTCGTGGAGATGACCCGCGGGATCACGTCGAAGGGCCAGGCCCGATCGATGTTGCCGGCCTCGGAGTAGACGGTGAACGACACGCCCATCGAGCGGATCGCGAGCTCGGCGGCCTGTTGGCGCTCGAGCAGCTCGTCGCCGAGCGCCCCGAGGTAACGCATGACGCCGGTGCACGCCGGGCGCGGGGTCGCGCCGTCGAGCATCTCGTCCCAGCCGTCGCCCGAGTCGTATCCCGCCCACGGGCCGGCGAGCGTCGGCGTCGATCCATTGCGGTGCGCGCCACGCGTGGCGTGGGTCGCCCGCGGGCGCGTGGACCTGGAGGCTCCGTCGATGTCGCCAGGCTGGCCCGGCCGTGTCACAGCAGTGTTTCCTCGAAGTGAATTGGACGGAATCGCGGCGTCGTCGACCGCCATGCGGTTACGGTTGCGCCGACATCGAAATGGGGAGGGTGGAGATGATTCGGACGCGAGGGATGCGTCGCGCCGCCGTGGCGGGAATCGTTGTGGCGATGGCCGTGGTGGGAGGGTGCGCACCAACGCCGGGCACGGTGCCGATCGTGCAGAACGGCGTCATCAGCTACGACATGTGGCAGGACGGAAGCCCGGTCGGATCCGGCGCGGGACCGGCCGGCATCGACACGTGGTTCCAGCAGTCGGTGTGGCAGGAGGGTGACGATCAGTTGCGTTGGATGGTCACCTACATGAACACCTACCCGCCGTTCTCCGGGGAACCCGGCTGGTACCGCGTCGACCTGCTGATCCGCGACCTCGGCTGCGCGTTCTGCGGCACCGAGGTCGAGGGGGCGACGGTCTGGAGCCCCGATGGCACCGAGTACGCGCTCGACGAGTCGACGTTCGAGTACAGCATCGTCACGGAGCCGACCGCCCACTGCGACGACGGGACCGTCGGCCTCGAACAGGTCGAGGGCGAGGTGACAGGCGCACCGGGCGCCGAGGTGCGGTTCGCATGGGGACGGTGCTGACCGGCTGAGCGAAGCGGCGTCGATCTGTCCGGGCCGATCTGGTCCGAGACCACGTAGCGTCGTGGGCATGTGCCGCAACATCACGCCCCTTCGTGGGCTCGAGCCCGAGGCGACCCGAGACGAGATCGAGGCCGCCGCCCTCCAGTACGTCCGGAAGGTCGGCAGCTTGTCGTCGATCTCCGACGCCAACCGGGAAGCGGTCGAACGAGCCGTCGCGCGCGTCGCGGAAGCGACCGCGGACCTGCTCGTCGAGCTACCCCCGCGGCGCCAGCCGCCGGCGACGCTGCCACCGCTGCGTCGAATCCAGGCTCGCGCCTGATGGATCTGGTCGACGCCCTCCGCACCACCGGCGCCGTCCGCGAGTTCACCGATGAGACGGTGCCCGACGAAGTCGTGGCGCGCCTGCTGGACACGGCACGGTTCGCCCCCAGCGGAGGGAACCGTCAGTCCTGGCGGGTCGTGGTGGTGCGCGACGCCAACCTACGGCGCGCCGTTCGCGACGGCTACCTGCCGGCCTGGTACCGCTACCAGGCGATGGTCGCCGCGGGCCTCACGCCGTGGGCACCCGTCACCGACCGCGAGGTCGAGGACGAGGCCGTCGCCCGGGCCGACGAGTTTGCCGCCGCGGCGGCGGCCGGACCCGGCGGATTCGCCGAGCACCTCGACACGGTGCCGGTGCTGCTGGTCGTGCTCGCCGACCTGCGGAGACTCGCCGCGGTCGATCGCGACGCCGTCCGCTACAGCTTCGTCGGCGCGGCGTCGGTCTACCCGTTCGTGTGGAACTTGCTGCTCGCGGCACGCGCCGAGGGGCTCGGCGGCGTCATGACCACGATGGCGGTCGGCGCCGAGGCCGAGATCATGGCCGCCCTGGGAGTGCCCAACCAGTTCGCGCTCGCCGCGGTGGTGGCGCTCGGGCATCCCGTCCACCAGCCCACCAAGCTGCGACGCGCCCCCATCGACGAGTTCGCCACGATCGACCGTTTCGACGGCGAGCCCCTCTCCTTCTGAGTGCGGATCCCGCCCTCCAGGGGCAGAATCCCCACTCAGAACGAGAGGGGTGCGTCCAATGAGTGAGATCGCAGAGCGCTACCGCTGCCATGCCGCGGACTTCACCGAGAAGATCGCTGCGGTACCCGTGGATCGATGGCACGACCGGACCCCCTGCGAGGAGTGGGACGCGCTCGAGCTGGTCCGCCACGTCATCGACAGCCAGGGGAACTTCGAGGGACTGGTCGGGCGTGAGATGCCGCCACTCCCGCCGGTCGAGGACGACCCGCTCGCGGCGTGCACCGCGGCGCGTGACGTGATCCAGGCCGACCTCGACGATCCGGAGCGGGCCGACGTGGAATTCGACGGCTTCATGGGGCGGTCGACCTTCGAGGGGGCCGACGATCAGACCCAGCTCCTCGCGTTCCTCGGACGGGAGGTCTGACGTGACGTCGTCATCCGATGCAGGACCGCGCGTCGAGATGCCGGCGATGTCGGACTACGGCGTCGTCGCGGAGACGTGGAACCCGCTGCCCTGGGAGTGGGCCCGCGAACGGCTCATCGCGAACAAGAACTTCTGGGTGATCACCGTGTCGGCCGCCGGTCGGCCGCACTCGCTGCCGGTGTGGGGCGCGTGGGACCCCGAGGCTGACCGGTTCGGGTTCTCGTGCAGCCCCAACGCCGCCAAGGCGCGCCACCTTGCCGCGAACCCGTCGATGGCGGTCACCATCGACAACACCGTCGAGTGCGTCTCGGTCGAGGGAAGCGCCCGGCCGATGCCCGACGAAGCGGTCGATCGGCTGGTCCAGCTGTACGTCGACAAGTACGTCGAGCCCGGCGAACCCGACGCCAAGGAGACGATGGGCGCGTTCGTACGATCGCACGCCCTCTTCGAGTTCACCCCGGTCGTCGCCTACGGGATCATCGAGCGCGAGGAGGACTTCTCGACGCGACCCACCCGCTGGCGGTTCTGATCGCATTCTCTGGACACGCTCCTAGCGTGGGGCCATGAGCGATCCCGATCCCGTGCTGCAGACGGTCCCCCTCACCGGCTCGCCGTGGCCGACCGTCGACCCCTTCCTGTTCTGCGCCCACCACCACGACGCCTACCCGGCGGGCAACGAGCAACTCGGTCCGAAGGCGTCGCTCGAGGGTCGCCAGATCGGCCAGGACTTCGCCGCGGTCGACGGCTGGAACATGTACCACGGCCAGGTCGTGCCGGGCTTCCCCCAGCACCCCCACCGCGGGTTCGAGACGGTCACCTACGTCCGTGAGGGCATCATCGACCACTCCGATTCCTTGGGCGCTGCGGCCCGCTTCGGTCGGGGCGACACCCAATGGCTGACCGCGGGCGGAGGCATCGTCCACTCCGAGATGTTCCCGCTGCTCGACCCCGACGCGGACAACCCGCTCGAGCTCTTCCAGATCTGGTTGAACCTGCCCGCCGTCGACAAGTTGGTCGACCCGCATTTCGCCATGTTGTGGGACAGGGACACGCCCCGCCTCGAGGTCGTCGACGACGCCGGGCGACGCACGTCGGTCACCGTCGTCGCGGGCGAGCTCGCCGGGCTGGTCCCCGCGTCGCCGCCCCCGCACTCGTGGGCCTCGCGTGAGGACAACGACGTGGCGATCTGGCACGTCCACCTCGACGCGGGGGCGTCGTGGGAGATGCCCGCCGCGGCGGGCCCCGACACGGTGCGCATGCTGTACCTGTTCGAGGGCGACGACCTGTCCGTCGACGACCATCGCCTCGGCGGCTCGACGGGCGCGCTGCTGCGCACCGACACCGCGGTCACGCTCGCCAGTGACGGTGGCGCCGAGGCACTCGTGCTCCAGGGTCGGCCCATCGGCGAGCCCGTCGCCCAGTACGGGCCGTTCGTGCTCAACGACCAGGCCGGCATCGA
>DATEEV010000032.1:0-5859 GCA_035281005.1 Microthrixaceae bacterium
CCGTGGCTCGGCCGCCGGGTGCGCGGTCGCGTACTGCCTGCGGATCACCGATCTCGACCCGATCCGCTACGACCTGCTCTTCGAGCGGTTCCTGAACCCCAGTCGCATCTCGATGCCCGACATCGACATGGACTTCGACTCCCGGTACCGCGACGAGATGATCCGCTACGCGGCGGAGCGATACGGACGCGACCGCGTCGCGCAGATCATCACCTTCTCCACCATCAAGGCGCGCGCCGCGGTGCGCGACGCGGCGCGGGTGCTGGGGTACCCCTACATCGTCGGCGACAAGGTGGCGAAGGCGATGCCGCCGCTCGTCATGGGTCGTGACACGCCGCTGCGCGCCTGTCTCGACCTCGACGAGAAGTATGCGGACGGCTACAAGATGGCCACCGAGCTTCGGGACATGTACGAGACCGACCCCGACGCCAAGGCCGTCATCGACGTGGCCCGGAACCTCGAGGGGCTACGGCGCCAGGACGGCATCCACGCCGCGGCGGTCGTGATCACCAAGGACCCGCTCACCGACTATCTGCCGGTGCAGCGCAAGCCCGAATCGGGCCAGGACCCGGCCGACGCGCCGGTGGTCACGCAGTACGAGATGCACGGGGTCGAGGAGCTCGGCCTGCTCAAGATGGATTTCCTGGGTCTGCGCAACCTCGACGTGATCACCGACACGTTGGCGCTGATCCACGACTTCCGTGGCGTCGACGTCGACATCGACTCCGTGCCCCTCGACGACGAGCCCACCTACGAGCTGTTGCAGCGGGGCGACACCATCGGGGTGTTCCAGCTCGAGTCCACGAACATGCGGGCCCTCATCCGCTCGCTCGCGCCCACCAGCTTCGAGGACGTCGCCGCGCTCGTCGCGCTGTACCGCCCGGGGCCGATGGGCGTGAACATGCACAACGACTACGCCGACATCAAGAACGGTCGGAAGTCGGTGGAGTACTTCCACCCCGACGCGGAGGAGGTCCTCTCCGACACCTACGGATTGATGATCTACCAGGAGTCGGTGATGCGGGTCGCGCAGCGCTTCGCCGGCTATTCCCTCGCCGAGGCTGACAACCTCCGGAAGGCCGTAGGAAAAAAGAAGCGTGAGCTCATGGCCAAGGAGCGGGACTCGTTCGTCGCGGGCGTCGAGCGCACCGGCTACGGAGGGTCCCTCGGCACCGAGCTCTTCGACATCATCGAGAAGTTCGCCGATTACGCGTTCAACAAGAGCCACAGCTACGGCTACGGGCTCATCGCCTATCAAACGGCTTACCTGAAGGCGAACTACCCGACCGAGTACCTCTCGTGTCTGCTGACCAGCGTGAAGGCCAACCTCGAGAAGGCCGCGGTCTACCTGGCCGAGTGCCGGACCATGGGCATCGAGGTGACCGTCCCCGACATCAACCGGTCGATCTCGGACTTCGCACCCGCGGGCGCGGATGAGTCGGTGATCACCTTCGGGCTGTCCGCGGTGCGCAACGTGGGGTCCGGCCTGGTCGAACACATCGTGACCGAGCGGGCCGAGTCGGGCCCCTTCGCCGACTTCTACGACTTCTGCCAGCGGGTGAACACCCAGGTCCTCAACAAGCGCACGGTCGAGTCGTTGATCAAGGCCGGCGCCTTCGACTCCCTCGGCCACCCCCGCCAGGGCCTGCTGATGGTCTTCGAGCAGATCGTCGACGCCACCGTGGCGCGTCGGCGCGAGCACGACATGGGGGTCATGTCGCTCTTCGGTGAGCTGGGCGGCGATGAGCCGGCCTTCGACGAGCGCCACCCGATCCCCGAGGTCGAGTTCGCCAAGAAGGAGCGCCTGTCGTTCGAGAAGGAGATGCTCGGGCTCTACGTGTCGGACCACCCGCTGCTCGGCGCCGAGGCGTCACTGCGCCGGCGGGTCGACTGCTCGATCATGGACGTCATCGAGTCGGGCGAGGACGGTGCGCAACGCACCCTCGGCGGCGTCGTCACGAACCTGCAGCGGAAGTGGACCCGCAAGGGCGACCTCATGGCCGTGTTCATGCTCGAGGATCTGCAGGCCGCGATCGAGGTGATGGTCTTCCCGAAGGCGATGACCGATTTTGGCCACAAGCTCGCCGACGACGCGGTCGTGATATGCCAGGCTCGGGTTGACGGACGCGACGACCAGCCGAAGCTGATCGTGCGCACGCTCGACCTCTTCGAGCCCCAGATCGACGCCAACCCGCCGTTGCGGATCCAGATGCATCCCAACCGGCTCTCCGACGAGGTCGTCGACCAGCTCAAGGGCCTGCTCGTCGAGTTCCCCGGCGACTCCGAGGTCTTCATCCACCTCGGTGAGCGCCAGGTGATCCGGCTGCCGGACCGCTTCAGCGTGGACACCGAGGGGGGGCTGGTGAGCGAGATTCGGGTCCTGCTGGGTGCCGAGGCGATCGTCGGCTGAGGCCGTCGCGCGGGCGGATGCCCGCGTCAAATGCGGATCGAGGCGAGGCTGAGTTGCGTTCGGAGGCGTCCGCCCGCTGAACTAGTAGTGCCGGTTTTCGCCTACCCACGGGGGAACGATGGCCCTGGACGTCGTCACAAAGGACTGCACACAGCTCAGCGACACCGAGTTGGCCGAGATGGCCGACCTGTGCGCGGAAGGCCCCTCGGGCTATGAGATCGGCGCGCTCAACAAGCAGGCCGAGGCCTGGGTGTTGTGCACGCTGGTGCACGAGGGCGGGGCCCTTCGGGCCTTCTCGTTCTCCACGCTCGAGCGGATCGGCGGCACACCGTCGGTGTTGCTCGGCATGGGAGTCGTCAAGCGCCACTCGAAGCGGGATGCGGCGCTGAAGGCGCTGATGGCCGACAACTACCGCCGGGCGCTCATGGCGTTCCCCGACGAGGACGTGCTCGTGGGCACGAAGGCCAACCGACCCGACACGTTCGAGGCCTTCAAGGTCCTGACCGACGTGATCCCCCGTCCCGGCCACAAGGCCTCGGGCGAGGAGCGGGCCTGGGGCCGCCGGCTGGCCAAGCGCTTCGGTGTGGAGGCCGCCTACGACGACCAGAGCTTCCTCCTGACGGGCGACGGGTCGTACCCGCTGGTCCTCGACCACGAGTCCCTCAAGCCCGACACGCTCGACGCCGAGGTCGTGAAGCTCTTCAAGCCCGTCCGGGCCAAGCAGGGCGACGGTCTCATCATCTTCGGCTGGATCATGGCCGAAGAGCTGCTGAAGTTCGCCTGAGCCGTCCCGGTTCCGGTCGTGGACCTCGGCGAGGCGCTGCGCCGCCGCCGGATGTGCCGCGACTTCCTCGACGACCCGATCGACGACACGGTGCTCGACACCGTGTTGCGCGCCGCGACGCGGGCTCCCGCCGCCGGCAACACGTGGGCGCTCGACCTCGTCGTGCTCGACGGTGCCGATCGCGATGCCTACTGGGAGGTGGCGCTCGGCGCGGACCGCGCCCGGTTCCCGTGGCCGGGACTCCTCGATGCCCCGGTGCTCGTCATCCCCGTCGTCGATCCGAGCGCGTACGCCGTTCGCTACGCGCAACCCGACAAGGCGGCGTCGCGGCTCGGCGGTTCGCCGGACGACTGGCCGGTGCCGTACTGGTGGATCGACGGCGGCGCGGCCGTGATGGCGATGCTGCTGGCAGCCGTCGAGGCAGGGCTGGGCGCGTTGTTCTTCGGGCAGTTCGGCCACGAGGCCGACCTCGGCCGGCGGTTCGGGGTTCCCGAGGGTCGGCGTGCACTCGGCACCGTCGCGCTCGGCCACCCGAGGCCGGGGGGTCGCAACACCTCGGCTTCGGCGCGTCGAGGTCGTCCCGATCTCCGCGACGTCGTGCATCGCGGCCGGTGGTAGACGTGGTCGATCTGAGCGCCGACTGACGGGCTATCGTCAACCCGCCGGGTGTCGGTAGGAAGCTGACGCCGGGCAGAGGGAGGTGCGGGTGCAGCGCTTCTGGTCGAACCTCGCGGTGACGCTCGGTCGACGGGCGGGCCTGGTGTCGGTGATCGGGCTAGTGGTGACCCTCGGCCTCGGGTTCGGCATCACGAAGCTCGAGTTCGCGACGGGCCAGGACAGCTACCTCAACCAGGACGATCAGGTCTACAAGGACAATGTCGCCTACCAGGACCTCTTCGGGGGCCAGGCGATGCTCTCGGTCATCGCGATGGACGAGGGCCACACCGTCGACGAGTTGCTCGACCCCGAGGGCCAGGCGAAGTTCCAGGAGTTCGCCGATCAGGTCGACGAGAGCGGTCAGGCGCTCGGAGTTATCACGCCGCTCACGGCGATCGAGTTCTCCAACAGCCTCGTACAGAGCGCGGACGGCGACCTGACCAAGAGCATCGCCGGTGGCGCCCTCCTCGCGGCGGTCGGGGAGGCGAGCGAGTCGGGTGACACTGCCAGTGCCGAGGCACGCACGGCGGACTCGATCGAGACCCTGCAGCGGGCCAACGCCGTCCCACCCGATCAACGGACCCTCGACAATCCCGAGTGGATCAACTTCCTCCTCTACGACAACGAGGGCGGCATCCGCAAGGCACTGCAGCCCTTCTTCGCCGACACGACCCACGCGCAGGTCATCGTCCGACTTCTCGGGAACGAGTCCATCGAGGTCGAGGGGGAGGGCGCTCAGGTCGTCGAGGACGCCGCGGTCGACCTGCAGTTCCCGAACGCGACCGTGACCACGACCGGTGCGGCCGTCCTGCTCCGCGACATCAACGACTACCTCCGCGGCGGCATGCTGACCCTGGGCGGCATCGCGGTTGCGATCATGGTGCTGATCCTGTTGGTGCTCTTCGACGTGCGATGGCGGCTGCTTCCGTTGTTCGTCATCGCTATCGGCGTGATCTGGGCGTTCGGCCTCGCCGGCTACCTCGGCATCCCCCTCACCATCGTCACCATCGCCGGTCTCCCGGTGATGCTGGGCGTCGGCATCGACTACGCGATACAGATGCACGCGCGCGTCGAGGAGGAGGTGGTCGTCGACCGGTCGGAGCATCCGATCCAGGAGACGGCCCGCAACCTCGGGCCCGCGCTGTTGGTGGTGACCTTCGACGCGATCTTCGCGTTCGCCGCGCTGCGCTTCGCCAAGGTGCCGATGATCCGCGACTTCGGACTGTTGCTCGCGGTCGGCATCGCGGTCATCTGCATCGGTTCGATCATCATTCCGCTGGCCGTGCTCGGGATGCGCGAGTACCGCAGCCCCACGACCGGCCGCGACTACCGGGAGGGCAAGCTCGGGCGGCTGGTGGTGTGGCTGGGCAGCCTGCCGTCGGGCAGCGCGGGCATCCTGGCGCTGGTCGGCGTGGTGGTCTTCGTCGGGGGCGTGTTCGCCGAGGACAAGCTGGTCATCCAGACCGATCCCGTGGAATGGGTCAACCAGGACTCGCAGGTCATCGCCGACCTCCACACCGTCGAGGAGGAGATCGGCGGATCGGCCGAGATGGGCGTGTTCGTCGAACGCAGCGACGGCGTGTACGAACAACCGGTCGTCGACTACGTCGACAGCCTCGAGCGCGAGTTCGCCGGCGACGAGCGCATCGCGATCGGGTCCAGCATGGTCGCCACGTTGCGCGACCTCACGTCCGTGCCCGGGGCCACCGACGTCATTCCGAGCGCGGAGGACGTCCAAGCGGCATGGGACGTCGCTCCCGCGGCCATCCAGAGCGCGACGGCGTCGGTCGACGGCACGGCGCTCAACGTGATCTACCTCACCGCACCGGCGTCGCTGGAGGAGCGGGCGACCCTCGTCGCCGACGTGGAGGGCTTCGTCGACGACAGCACGCCGCCCGAGGGCCTCAACGTGACCCCGTCCGGCCTCGCGGTCGTGGGTGTGGGCCTCCTCGAGAACCTCGAAGCCAACCGGATCCTGCTGACCTACCTGTCCATCGCCTTCGTCGGC
>DATEEV010000033.1:0-12828 GCA_035281005.1 Microthrixaceae bacterium
TGCGCTCCGAGATCTCCGCCCGCCTCGCGCCGGTCGTGAAGTACTCCACCAACCCGGGTCGCACCGCGACGATGAACGATTGGGACGCCTTTGACGCCGGCGTCCCGAACCACTGGCAGCTCTACGTCGACCCCATCACCATCGACCTCGACCTGTTCGACTTCGCCGACATCATCGGCGACGTCTTCGAGGAGGCGATCGAGGATGCCCTCAGCGCCGCGCTCTGGTGGGTCCCCGACTGGGCGATGGACCTGCTCCTCGCCATCACCGGTCCACTCGTCGACCTCGTGCGCGATCTCCTCGACATCGGTGATGACCTCGAGGAGTGGCTGTCGAACCTCCTTGGCGTCAGTTTCGGGATCTTCGACATCATCCTCACCGCGGTCCTCGACGCGCTGGCATCCGATTACCCGCTCATCGAGTTCGAGGACCCGGTCAAGGCGCTGGACGGTGTCGGACCGATCGTTCCGGTCCTCGTCCCCATCGAATTCGTGGGCGTCGACGTGACCGCCACCGAACTGACCCTCAGCGTGGACATCGGAGACTGACATGGCACACGACGAACGACCCCGATCCGTGGATCTCGCCACCCTCGGCCAGACCCACTTCGACAGCGCGATGCCCTCGGGCAGCGCGGTCGTCGGCCATCCCTTGCCGGCCGCCGGCGACTACGTCGTCTCGCGACTCGAGGGCAGGTCCCTCGTCCGCACCCACGCGATGGCGGTGCGCGCGACCGTCGACGACGACACGAACCTGGGCCGCATGCCCGCACCGGCCCTGCAGTTCGCCGACGAGGAGGTGCGCCTCCCCAGCGTCGGTCGGACTCTCGCCGCGGAGGAGATCGACGCGCTCCGGTTGCGCGAGGGTGGCGTCGCCTCGTTCACCGGCGCCGCTGGCACCGAGCACACCGCCCGCATCCAACAGGTGTCCAAGGCCGGCCGGGCGACGACGGTGTGGGACAGCACCAAGCTCGTCGCGGGCGACCTCTACGCGCTCTCGATCGGGCGGCCCGGGACCTACCGCATGCGGAACTCGGCGGACGGCTCCGAGGCGACCGTCGTCGTCACCTATCCCGTCCGCGGGAAACGCGGCTACCGGCCCGCTGCGCCGGTCACCGTCCGCTGCACCGAGCGTGGGTTCGACGCGAAGGAGGTGACGATCGGTCCGCTCCAGGGCCTCGTCGTCCAGGTCGAGGCTCCGGCCCGCGTCGTGATCGACCTCGTCGAGGCAGACGACGGACCGGAGCGCGACAAGCCGCGGGCCCGCGTCGACCGACGGGCGCAGGCCGCCCGCGCCAAGACGAAGCGCCGCGTCGCCACCCTGCACACGGAGGACGAGTGAGCGGAAGGACGCCGTAGTCGTCCTCCTTCAGGTGGTTCAGCTCTTCGGTTTCGGCCGGGCGCCAGCGCCATAGACGATGTCGGCGCGGTCGGGGTCCCAGGAGTTGCGGAACACGACATCGCTGACCGGCCGTCGCCGCACGGGCCCGTGGCGTCCTCGCGGCCACCCGACGACGACGTGCCCAGCGAGCACCCATCCTTCAGGGATCCCGATCGCCCGGCGCAGCAGCTGCTCGCCGTCGTAGGCCGCCCAGCTGGTCGGGCAGGCGCCGAGACCCTGGGCCCTGGCCGCGAGGTAGAAGTTCTGCAGAGCGGGAAAGATGGATCCGCCTTGCAGGAAGTCCGAGGCGAACTCGTTGTGAAACGCGGCGAACAACACCGATGTCCGCTGCCCAGCGAGGTCATGCAGCTCATAGGTGGCACGGTTCCTGCGTGCGTTGCGGGAGGTGTCGTCCGGGGCTGGTCGACTCATGCCGTAGATGGCCTCGATGACCTCCAACGCCGCGTCGGCAGCCTGTTGCACCACGGCGCGCATCTCGGGCGAGTCGAGCACGACGAAGCGCCAGTGCTGGGCGTTCCCACCACTCGGTGCCCACGTCGCCGCCTCGAGACATCGATGGAGCGTCGCGTCGTCGACCGGTTCATCGGTGAATCGCCGAATCGCGCGCGCGGTGGCGAGCACCTCCCACACATCGTCTGTCGCCTGCACCATGTCCGTCACCGGCTCCCCACCGTCGTCGTCATCGGGCACCGGCCCGGTGCTTGAAGACCTGTCCGTCCTTCATCACGAACGGAACCCGCTGGAACGTCGTGATGTCCGTGAGCGGGTCGCCGTGCACGCCGATGATGTCCGCGAGCATCTCCGGGGCGAGCTGGCCGAGCTCGGGCCGGTCGATCAGTTCCGCGGCGACCGTCGTCGCCGATCGGATCGCCTGGATCGGCGTCATTCCCCGGCGCACGAGCACCTCGAGCTCCTCCGCGTTCCTTCCGTGCCAGATCGCCGGCGCGTCCGTGCCGAGGGCAACCTTGACCCCGGCCTCGATCGCTTTGGACAGCGACTCCTTCGCCCTCGGGAACACCTCGGCGGCCTTCGCCTGCAGCACCTTGGGTTGGTTGGAGATGTCCCAGTTCTCCGTCAGCGCGCACGTGGAGACGAGGAACGTGCCGTGGTCGACCATCCGCCCGATGGTGCCGTCGGTGATCATCATGCCGTGCTCGATGCAGTCGATCCGAGCGTCGAGCGCAGCGTTGACGGCCACGTCTCCATGGCAGTGCGTCGCGACCCGAAGACCGCGTCGGTGCGCCTCATCGGCGATCGCCGTGAGCTCCTCGGTCGAGTACTGCTGAGCTCCCGGCGGACCGGTGGGGGTCATCACTCCGCCGGACGCGCAGCACTTGATGAGCTGCGCGCCGTGCGTGATCTGGTAGCGCACGGCTTTCCGGACCTCGTCGATGCCATCGGCGATGCCCTCCTCGACCGTCATCCGCATGATGCCGGGGGCCAGCCCGCTCTGCGCGCTCGGATCGAGATGCCCGCCGGTCGGGCAGATCGCATGGCCGGCAGGGATGACCCGAGGCCCCTGGACCCAGCCGGCAGCGATCGCATCGGCGAGGGCGACGTCGACGAGGTAGCCGCCGGTCTTGATGAACAGGCCGAGGTTCCGCACCGTCGTGAACCCGGCTGCGAGGGTCCGTTGGCCGTTCGCGACGGCACGGAGCCCCATCTTCACCGGGTCCATCCGGACCGGGTCGGACAGACCGGCACCCGGCCCGCCGAGCACGAGGTCGACCTCCATGTCCATCAAGCCCGGCACCAGCGTGAGGTCCGGCAGGTCGATCACCTCGTCCGCGCCCGAGGAAGCGGTCGGGTCGTCGGTCACCGCGGTGATGACGTTGCCTTCGACGACGACGCTCGCACCCTCGAGAACCTCACCGAGTTCGACGTCCAAGACACCCTTGGCGCGCAGGACGGTCACGGTCGGATCGGACATGTCATCTCCCTTCCTTGGCGGGAGAGAGTCCGTGCTCCTGCTCCCATTCCTCGATGTCGTCGAAGCAGGCCTCGACCAGGTTCGAGTAGTGCGTGCGAAAGCTGTCGCGTTGCTCGGAGTGGTCGAACACGAAGGGCCGGTTGCGTTCGACGGCGCGCAGCACGATCGGGGCGACATCGTCAGGGGTGTAGAACCTCAGGCGGTTGTCCTTGAACGATGCGTGCGGAATCTCCATCCGTTCATCGCTCGGGCCGCCGAAGCGTTCCGGCCGGTACTTCGCGTTGTGGTCCCGCATGCCGTTGAGCACGCCACCGGGGCAGTAGATCGTGGAGAAGACGTCGTGCTCCTCGACCTCAAGCTGCATGCTCCGGATGAAGCCGATCACACCCAGCTTGGCGGCCGAGTAGGCACTGTGAATCGGGACGAGCGTCGGGACGAGGCCGGCCATCGACGCGGTCGCGGTGATGTGGCCGCCGCCCGTCTCGATCATGTCGGGAAGGAAGGTCAACGCGGTCCAGACCACGCCGGAGAGGTTGACCGCAGTCATCCAGTCGAGCTCGCTCTCGGAGAGCTCGACCACCGGCACGAACGACGTCGCCCCGGCGTTGGCAAACACGAGGTGGATGGTTCCGAACGCAGCGTTCGCCTCGGCCTTCATCTGCTCGATCGACGAGCGTTCGCAGACGTCGCAATGGAGCGCAATCGCAGTGCCGCCCGCATCGTTGATCTCGTCGGCGACCTTGCGAGCGTTGTCGGGCAGGATGTCCGCGACCGCGACGGACACGCCGCGTCGGGCGAGCTCCTTGGCGAGGCCCATCCCGATGCCGCTGCCGCCACCGGTGACGACGGCAGCCTTGCCGGCGATCTCGGTCATGGGTTCCCCTCCGTGACGTGTGTGCCGATCATCGTGAACGTGCGGTGCGCGAACCTCCACCCTTCCGAGGTTCGCTCGAGCTCGTCGTTGAACTGCCCGACGACGTCCATGTACACGCCGCCGTCTCGGAACTTCGCACACTCGCGGACGAGTGAACGGGCCGAGGCGGAGTCGCCGTCGACGTCGATGATCGCGGGAGCGTTGATCTGGACGAGGTATTCGATCGGGGCGACGAGCGCCGCCATCGTCTCTCGGATGCCGGCGTGGCCTTCGGCGCGGAGCTTCAGAGACGGGACCTCCCAGATCCCGTCTGGCAGGAAGGTCGCGATGATCTGATCCAGATCGAACTTGGCGCCGCCCTCGTGGTAGCGGCTGATGGTCTCCTGGATCTCAGCCTTCTCGAGCATCTGCCTCCTTGCGGGTGTCGAACGGCTCGTCACCGATCAGCGTCGTGCGGTGGAGCATGCGGCCGTAGTCCGGGTCGTAGTCCCTCACGCGGTGCATCGCTCCGGTGTTGTTCCAGATGACGAGATCGTTGACCTGCCATTCGTGCTGGTAGACGAACTGCGGTTGGGTGGCCCAGGCCAGCAGCCTGCTCAGCAGCGCTCGCCCTTCGTGCTCGTCCATCCCGATGACCCGCGTGGCGCTGTTGCTCAGCACCAGCGAGTTGCGTCCCGATCGGTGGTGCCACACGAGCGGATGCACCTGCTTCGGTATCTGCTTCCACGCAGCGCGTTGCTTCTCGGTCGGCTCAGGAAACGCTTCGAGGAAGGCGGTCTCGATGGTGTGGAGCACCTTGATGTCGTCGAGGCGTTCCTTGTCCTCGGCGGGGAGGTCCTCGTACGCCGCGTACGTGTTCACGAACTCGGTCTGCCCCCCGGTGGGAGTGAGCACCTTCGCGCTCAGCATCGAGGCGAACGGCGGTACCTCGAGATCGGTCCGGTCGATGTGCCAGAAGAAGCTCGCCTTGTTGATGGCGTACCCGACCGGGTTGTGGTCCCTGTCGAACGTGACCTTGTAGATGTCACCGACGACACTCGACTCGACCTCACCCAAGGTGCGGCTGAAGGCGATCTGCTGGGCGTCGTCCATCTCGATCCCGCGGATCGCCACCACGCTGCGTTGCTCCAGGAGATCGCGCAGCTCGGCAGCGTGGGATCCACCCAACAGCGTCGGCAGGTCCGCCTCGATGAGCGAACCGACGCGAGGGGTGAGGTCGGTGTGGGTGAACGTCGCTGTCGTCATCGGTCGCCGATCGTCGACTACAGCCGGGCGCTCGGGCAACCGACGTCCACGACGCCGATGCCACCGTGGGTCTCGTAGCCGAGCAGCTGCTGCACCCGCTTGGGCATCTCGCGGACTGCCTCGATCGGCGTGCTGATGAAGAAGTTCTCCTTGGTGCGGAGCCAACCGAGCGAGAAGCCGAGGAACAGCGCGCGGCGCATCGCGTCGGGCGTCTTGTTCGGACCGCCCCCGTGGAGGGTCTTGCCGAGGTAGTAGATCGCCGATCCGGCCGGCATCTCCGCCGCGACCACCTCGTCCTCCTGGGGCTTGCGGTTCGCCGGCCACAGATGGCTTCCGGGGACGACCCGGGTGGCACCGTTCTCCGCGGTGAAGTCGGTCAGCGCGTACAACACGATGACCTCGAGCTGCGGTGCGTCGAATTCGGGCGCCACGTCCCGGGCGGTCGGCATCGGCTCGTAGATCCATGCCGTGTCGTCACGATGCAGGTGCTGGACCGACTCGTCCGGCTGGATCTCGATCAGCTGCGCAGTGCTCAGCAGGTAGTGCAGGCACGAAGGCAGGAGATAGTGGTCTGCCATCTCGAGCGCGATCGGGTGCTGCACCAGCTCGACGAATGCCTTCGACTTGCCGGGCAGGCCGTCGATGCGGACGGTCTTGTGGCCCATGAAGTCGATCAACATCGGGATGTGGTTCGGCGTGCCGGGAGCGGTGCCGTCGATGAGCGCGTCGAACTCGGCGTTCAGGGCCGCCAGCTGGTCGGCAGGGATGGCGTTCTCGACCATCGCCACGCCGTCACTGCTGATGGCCTTGAACAGGTCGTCGGTCGAGACGTCGGGGGCGAATCGCTCGAAGTGAGGTTCAGTCATTCTGGCTCCGTTCACGAGGTTGTTGGATTGCTGTGGCCACCGACGCCGTCGCGCCGATCACGACGCGCCGCCGAGGAGTCCCTTGCCCATCTCGTCCTGGCAGCGGGGGTCGACGTAGATGTGCTGGGAACCGACGCACATGTCACGGAAGCAGCGCTGCAGCACGCTGGGATTCCGCAGGCCCGCGCTGCCCGAGATCATGTACGCCCAGCGCACGACCTCCATGCAGACGTTGGTCAGATAGGTCACCGTGCTCACCAGCTCGTCCTGCAGTGCCTTGGTCATCGGGCGACCCGCATCGAGGTCCGCGACGATGCCGCCGATCGTGTCGTGCACGAGCAGGTCCACCGAACGCAGTGCGAGCAGGTGCTCACTGAACCCACGCTGGATGACCTGCTCGTCGCGCATCTCTCCGCCGCCGATGCGGCTCCGACCGGCCGCGAGGATGTCGTGGATCTCATCCAGGGCCCGCCGGGCCACTCCCAGCGCCCATCCGGCGTGGCCGATCCCGGCGAAGCCGACCACCCCCAAGCGGTACACGCCGCCGCCGCATCGTGGTTCGCCGTCGAACAACCAGAACGTGCGGCCCTCCTCGATGAACTGCTCGGAGATCGAGTAGTCGAAGCTGCCGGTGCCCCGGAGCCCCATCACGTCCCAGTTGCCGGTCAGCTCAACGGTGTCCTTCGGCACCACGAAGGCGAGGACCTTCGGCATCCCGGAGTCGTTGCGTTCGGCGTTGCCCTCGGCGTCGCGCACGAGCGCACCGCCGCCGACCCAGCTGGCGCGGGAGATCCCGCTGCCGAACTGGAACCGCCCGTGCGCCTGGAAGCCCCCGTCGACTCGTCGTGCCTTTCCACGCGACACGAACTGGCCGGCGCACACGACGTCGGGACGGCCATCGAGCATCCCGCGGGCGACGTCGGGGTCGAACATCGAGCACATGGCGGTCGCATTCGCGTTGGCCATGTAGGTCCAGCCGATCGAGCCGTCCTGGTGGGCGATCTCCGCGAGGACGTCGAGCACCGTGTCGGTGTCGGCTTCCATGCCGCCGAGCTCCTTCGGGACCTGGAGGTGGTTGAGGCCGGATCGGGCGAACGCCTCGACGACCTCGGCCGTCATGCTGAGCTCGCGGTCGGTTGCGTCGGCTTCCGCTTCGACGATCCCGCGGAGCGACCGAGCGGCGGACAGCGTGCGGTTCATCGAGTCCGTACCAGGAGCGGATCGCTCATCGCGCAACGCTGAGCTTCTGATCGACATAGGTACCAATCCTCTCTATCGCATCTCGGGCCTCCGGCAGCAGGTCGGCGAACGAGTGCCACACGTGGAACACGTCGTCCCAGACCTCGAGCGTCACCTCGACTCCCGCTGCGGTCGCGCGCTCGGCAAGACGCTTCGCGTCGTCGACCAGCAGCTCGCCGGCGCCGACCTGCACGAGGAGGGGTGGTAGTCCCACCAGATCTGCGAACAGCGGGGACGCAGTCGGTGTCCGCCGGTCGCGCTCACCCAGGTACGCATCAGCCATCAGCGCAAGGGTCGCGGCTTGAACCATCGGGTCGGTGTCGGCGTTCTCCTCGACGCTGGCGCCGCACAGGGTCATGTCCGTCCACGGGCAGAGGCAGACTGCGGTTGCGGGCAGCGGCTCACTCCGGTCACGCAGTGCGACGAGGGTTCCCAGGGCCAGGCCACCGCCGGAGGAGTCTCCGATGAGCGCGATGTGCTCCGGCGCGTACCCGGACGAGATGATGAGGTCGTACGCAGCGAGCGCATCATCGAGCGCTGTGGGGAACGGGTGCTCGGGAGCAAGCCGGTAGTCGACGGCGAGCACGCGAGCCCGGGCCACTCGTGCGAGGTGGGAGGACAGGCCTCGGAACGCTTCGGCGGTTCCCGTCGCGTAACCGCCGCCGTGGAGGTACATGACGACGCGGCCGGGTTCGCAGTCCTCAGGAGTGACCCACTCGGCCCGCACGCCCGCCGCGTCGACCGACTCCCACGTGATGTCGTCCGGCTTCGGGTACGCCGGAGCTCGGCTCATCATCTTCCGCATCGCCATCAGGTCGCCCTTGAACGGGCCGCCGGATCGGAAGCTCTCCAGGAGGCCCTGCAGCTGCTTGCTTGCCATGTCTCGCTACCTCCTCGACCGTCCGTGTCCTGCGGGCGCAGGGCTGACCAGGCCACGTTCGATCACGGTCAGGACCGCGTCGAGCTCTGCCTTGGTGCGAGCCTTCGTGCCGAAGACCTCCACCACCGCCAGCAGGATCTCGGCGCTCACCTCGACGTCACCGATCTCACGCGCCCGGAGCATCGACGCCAGCTGCCGGCGCCCCCAGTCGATGACGGCCGCCCGGTCGTCGCGGAGCGGCCCCTCGATCGCTTCGATCCACACCCGCACCAGCGGTCCGCTCGTAAGGTTCACCGCGGCAAAGTGTTGCAACCAGCGACGCAGGGCAGCGCGCGTCGGCACCTCAGGAAGGTCGGTCACGACCGTGGACACGTCCTGGATCGCACGTACGCCCATCACCCGGACGAAGTCCTCGATGTCGTCGAAGTAGGTGTAGAAGGAACCCCGGGAGACCCCCGCGGCCCGCACGATGTCGTCGATCCGGAGGCCCCGGTAGCCCCGATCGGCGATGAGGTCGTTGGCGACTCCCAGCATCGCCTGGAGCGCCCGCTTGCCCGACGCGGCCTCGGCTTCCAGGTCGCCTGCCCGCCGGAAGATACGTTCCGCCTCGACGCCGAGCTCGAGGACGGGGGGGCCGGGGCCCTGTGGGGCGCTGTGGATGTTCACGTCGGGCAGCGGCCCGAACAGCGCGCGGTGCATGAAGTCGGCCAAGGCCAGGTCCACACGTTCCCGGCCATAGTGCTCGGGCGCCGCGGCACGAAGAATCGACATGCGACTCAAGGCGCTGATCACACCGGTGTTGAGCAACTCGACGGCCGGGCCGAGCAACCGCGGAGGCAGATCGCAGCCGACGATCCGGGCCTGGAGCAGCCCGACGCCTCGGCGGACGATCGAGGCCGCTCCGCCCGCAAGAGAGTCATCGTCTTCGGCGGCTGCCTCGAATGCTCGGATGATCGGCTCGTAGCGCACCTCGATGTCGGCGAGACGTGAGATGTACGCGCGCAACGAGGCGTGGCCGTCGGCATCAGGGGTGACGTCGCTCATGCTCTCGAGCGCAGCCCACATCTGGTTCGACGCCTGCGAGGCCAACAAGCGGAACAGCTCGTCCTTGCCGGACACGTACTGGTAGATCGCGACTCGGGAGCAGCCGGCCAGCTCGGCGACGCGGTCGAGGCTCGTGCGGTGGTAACCGGACTCGCCGAACGCGTCGAGCGCGCCGTCGAGAATCCGCTGATGGGTTCGAAGCCCGCGCGGACCGACCCCAGGACGATCTGCGAAGGGCTCCCGACGAGTGGGCCGCGTTTCGGTCGGGCTCGCAGTCGCGGTGAGCACGGCTTGATGCTGGCAGTATCTAACAAAACTGTCAACGCCCATCCGGCTGACCCCAGTGGAGGCAACGGTTTGCGGACTTAGTTGCGACCGCCGGTAGGGGGCCTCTGCCTAACGCGACGTTCATTCAAGGGTCGCCATCCCTCAGCTGGTCCGAGTTCCTGGGTTCGCGCTACTGCAGCCCGAGCAGGACTTCGTTCGTCCTTGCGATCGTGTCGTCGTCACCGAAGACGGCGCCGACGAATTCGGTGGTGCCGGCATCCGCCATCGCCCGGATCCCCGCGACCACCGCGGCCTCGTCGCCGACGATGGCGACGTCGCCGGGGCCACCGGCGCCTTCCTTGTCGAGCATCGCCCGGTAGGACGGCAGGTTGCCGTAGATCTGGAAGACGCGGTCGGCGAGCTCACGGGCACCGTCGGGGTCGTTCGTGACCGCCACCGGCAGGGTGGCGACGACGCGTGGTGCCGGCCTCCCGGCATTGGTGGCCGCGTTCGACAGCCGGGGCACCACATGTTCACCCACCGTCCTGGGTCCGGTCATCCACAGGATCGTGCCGTCGGCCTGCTCGCCACAGAGCCGGAGCATGACCGGCGCCATCGCCGCCAGCAGCACCGGCGGTCCGGCCGGGTCTCCCGCCCGTTCGAGCGGGGCGTGCACGCGGTAGTGCTCCCCGTCGAACGACGCGTTCCCTCCACGAAGCAGCGGGAGCAGCACGGCGAGGTACTCGCGCATGTGCGCGGCGGGCTTGTCGAACGACAGGCCGAACATCGTCTCGATGACGATCTGGTGTGAGAGCCCGATGCCGAGGTGGAAGCGGCCGCCGGTGGCGTCCCATGCCGTCATCGCCTGCTGGGCCATGGCGTGGGGATGCCGGGGGTACGTCGGCACCACGGCGGTGCCCAGCGTCAGGCTCGGCACCGCTCGACCGGCGATCGCGCACGCCATGATCGCGTCGATCCCGAAGATGTTCGCGACCCACGCCGACCGGAAGCCCTGCTCCGAGGCCGATTCGGCATTGCGCACCACCTCGTCGACCGTGGCACCACCGATGTTGAGACCGATGTCCATGCGGCACTCCCCTTCAGATGAACTCGGTGGGTAGGACGTAGGCCGAGAGGGCTGCTTTGGCCATGGGCCTCCCGAGCTCTCGTAGACGTTCGCAGCCGTGTTCGCCGATGCCGGAATATGCCGGGGCCGCGTTGGCATCGGTGCGATCCTCGATGCGCTTGCGGTGGGCGGCGCCTTCGGCGGTGAAGGTCGGGTCCGGATCACCGGTGAGAAGGCCACGAGCTCGCAGGTCACCCATCGCCGTCGACCAGGCGTCCTGGTCCCAACCGCGAGAGGTCCTCAACACCGATGCGGGGACGTCGCCGGTAGCAGCGTGGGACACGAGCGCACCGACTCCGTCGAGGCCCTCTGAGAGGAGGGCTGCGACATGCCCGTCGCCGCGGTGTTCCCGGAGCAGGGTCTGGGCGTGCCACAGGACCAGGTGCGCGTCGTCGGGCCATGGGAGGGAGGCGTGCCCGGCGAAGAGTGGTCGACCGACGAGGTCTTCGCTGGCCTGTTCGGCCGCCCGTCGCGCCAGCGTGGCCGCCTCGACCATCGCTGGACCTCCCACCGAGTCGCCCAGGGCGCGACGCAGGGCACGGTCGATCACCTGGAACCGAGCGGCGACCACGGCCTCAGGCGTCGTGCGGTCCCACACGCCGTCGAGATGTCGACGGACCAGACCGGGCTCGAAGTTGAAAAAGGTGGCGATGACGACCTCGGGGGAGGTCGGGCCGAGCGCGGCGGAGCGGGACGCGAAGTAGCCGCTGCGGAAGTGGTCGAGACCGAGAGCCCCGTACAGCTCGTCGGTCTCGGGCGAGAAGTAGACGAGACCGTGGAGCGGCTCGAGGGTTGCCCAGGTGCGACGAGCCGTCTTGTTGGTTACTCCATTCGACATGCCCGACCTTCTCACGAGCTGAGGGAGGATTTCAGCTGAGACGAACGGAACGTTCGGCATCGACGACGAGACGTGGCGCTCGCTTCGAGCCCGTTGAGGTGGCCTCACTCACGCGTGGCTCAGGTGGCGTTGACCTCGCTGTGCTCGATCCGGTCAGGCGCCGAGCCGCTCCCACTCCCGATTCAACGCGCCTTGCACCTTCACCACCCACACGATCGTCCCGATCAACGGCAGGAGGTTCCAGAATCCGGTCAGGCCACTGACGGGTTTCGCCTGGCCGTTGCGTTCGTACATCGTGCCGATCTCGGCGGGCAGGACGAACCAATTGACGATGCCGAGGAGCAGCGCGAACACCAGACCGAGAAGCGGACCGATCCCCTCACGGTTCGTCTCCTTCAGCTCCCGATACACCTGGTAGATCCAGTAGAGGTGGTAGATGCCGAGCGTCACGATCGACCACAGGACGACGGCGAGCGGGCTACGCACCTTCACCGAGCCGGGCGTGATGCCGCCCGCCATCGGCTGAGAGCGGGCTGGGGCGACCGGCGACAGATCGGGTGCTGGATCGGGATCTGACATTGCGACAACCTCCACGCCTCACGGCGCCTCGTCGGCGTGAGGTCTACACCCACCCTCGGCGAGATGCGGTGGGAATGCCACGGCGGTCCCGGGCCAACGGCGGGCATCCGGTCCTTCTGCGGTAGAGAGGGTGGGTGCAGCGTTCAGCGATGGGATCGACCGACCTCCCGATCGAGCGCTGCATCGACCCACTGCGCGTCGCCCTCCTGGATCACGGAGCGGCGGTTCTGCAGGCTCCGCCCGGCGCCGGCAAGACCACGATCGTGCCCCTTCGGCTGCTGGACGAGGAGTGGTTGAAGGGCTCGGGGCAGAAAGGCTCGCGCATCGTCGTGCTCGAACCGCGTCGGTTGGCGGCGCGGGCCGCGGCGCGACGGATGGCGGCATTGCTCGGCGAGGAGGTCGGCGAGACCGTGGGCTTCCGGACACGCGACGAACGTCGCGTCGGGCCATCGACCCGCGTCGAGGTCGTGACCGAGGGCATCCTCATCCAGCAGATCCAACGCGACCCCGAGCTCGGGGGTGTCGGGCTGGTGATCTTC
>DATEEV010000034.1:0-2261 GCA_035281005.1 Microthrixaceae bacterium
CATCGCGCTCGGCGGGTGTCGGCTTGTTGGCGGGCGGCGCGCAACGGACCGGAGCGGTGATCCAGGCACCGTCGAGTCGGAGTCCGTCATCGCGTGCCGTCGATGTCGGCTGGTTGGCGAAGCCGGCCCGCCACAACGCTCGATACAACCACTCGCCCGAGCGGTCGCCCGTGAACATCCGGCCGGTGCGGTTCGCGCCGTGCGCCGCGGGGGCCAGGCCGACCACGATGAGACGGGCCGCCGGGTCGCCGAACCCGGGCACCCCCCGGCCCCAGTACTCCTCGTCGCGGTACGCGGCACGCTTGTCGCGCGCCACCTCCTCGCGCCACTGGACCAGGCGCGGACACGTGCGGCAGGACGCGACCTCGCCAGCGATCGCGTCGAGCGAGTCATTCGCATCCACACTTCGACGGTATCGCCGACCCGATGTCGTCGACGGCGCCCGGCCAGGCGGGGCCCTCGGAGCGCGACGGTAGGGTGACCCCCGACATGGCGCGACCTGACAAGAAGACCACGGCTCCGAAGCCGACGCTGATCCTGCTCGTCCGGCATGGCCAGACGACGACCACCGGCACGGTGCTCCCGGGCCGCGCCCGCGGCCTGCACCTCGCCGACGCCGGTCGTGACCAGGCCGACCGTGCCGCGGCGCGCATCGGCGCGCTGGGGTCGGTCGCGGCGGTCTACGCCTCGCCCCTCGAGCGGACTCGTGAGACCGCGGCGCCGATCGCACGCTCCACCTCCCAGCGAGTGAGGGCTGCGCGGAGCCTGTTGGAGTGCGACTTCGGGACGTGGACCGGCAAGAAGCTCCGCGACCTGATGCGCAAGCCGGAATGGCGCACGGTGCAGTCGGCTCCCTCGACGTTCCGATTCCCCGGCGGAGAGTCGTTCGGAGAGATGCAGGCCCGGATCGTCGGCGGGATCGACGCGATGGTCGCCCAGCACCCGGGGGAGCGCATCGTGTGCGTGTCACACGCGGATCCCATCAAGGCCGCGGTCGCCCACTACTCCGGGGTGCACCTCGACCTCTTCCAGCGCATCGTGATCTCACCCTGTTCGATCACTCCCCTGCTCCTCGGCGCCGGATCGCCGATCGTGCTGGCCGTGAACTCGACCGGGGACGACCTGTCGGCGCTCGCGCCGTCGTGATCGCGGTGTCGTGACCATGGGCGCCTCCTACGACCTCCCGATCGTCGATCGCTTCATCGCCGGCACCATCGGCACGCCGGGGCAGCGCGTCTTCTTCCTGCAGGCGGTCGCTGGTGACCAGGTGGTGTCGTTGCGCCTCGAGAAGCAACAGGTCGCGCTGCTCGCCGAGCACCTCGCCCGGCTGATCGAGGGTCACGAGCTGCCCGAGGTCGCGCCCGCGCACATGGGGGACCTGGTCGAACCACTGACGACGGAATGGATCGTCGGATCGATGATGGTCGCGATCAACGAGGCGGCCGGGAGGGTCGTGGTGATCGCCCAGGAGCTCGTTGACGACGAGGACGACGACTCGCTCCTCGAGGGTGACGAACCGGGCGAAGCCCGTGTCGCGCTCACCCGCGACCAGGCCGAGGCCTTCGTGGAGGGCGCCCGCAACCTCGTCATCGCCGGGCGACCGATCTGTCGGCTCTGCGGTGGGCCCATGGACCCCGACGGGCACGCCTGCCCACGCTGGAACTGAGGCCGGCGCGATGGAACCGGACGAGTCCACCCTCGACGACGTGCTCGACTCGACGGTCGACGTCGACGACCCCGGGCTCGAGCGGCTGCTGCGCGACGGAGAGGTCGAGGTGCTCGGGCGCATGCCGTGGAGCTCGAACCGCACGTTCCTCGCCTCGGTCTCCCTCGGCGACGACCGGACGCAGGTGATCTACAAGCCCGAGGCCGGCGAACGTCCACTGTGGGACTTCCCGTCAGGGCTGTGGCGGCGGGAGGTCGCGACATTCGAGCTCGCTCGCGGATTGGGATGGCCGGTGGTTCCGCCGACCGTCGAACGTCGCGAGGCGCCGTTGGGACTGGGCTCGGTGCAGTACTTCGTGCCGTCGGACTACGAGGAGCACTACTTCACGCTCCGCGACGAGCCCCAGCACCGACGGTCGCTCGAGCAGCTCTGCGTGCTGGACCTGATCGCCAACAACACCGACCGCAAGGGCGGCCACGTGTTGCTCGGGCATGACGGTCGGATCTGGGGCATCGACCACGGATTGAACTTCCACTCCGAGTTCAAGCTCCGCACGGTCATCTGGGACTTCGCCGGGGAACCGATCCCCGCCACG
>DATEEV010000035.1:0-2918 GCA_035281005.1 Microthrixaceae bacterium
TCGAGATCGCTCACGGCAGGTTGAGGATCATCTCGTCGAACACGCGGAACAACGCGGGGCCCGACTTGTCCTCCCGGGTCAGCACACCGAGACGCCGGCACCGGGCGAGCAGCTCGCGGGCCTCTCGTCCCGGCCACGGGCGGGGGAGCAGCTCGGGTGGCAGCAGCGGGTCGATGTCGAAGCACTGGCTGAATCGGATCGCGATGTGCAACGCCCCCGGGAGGAAGTCGCGCTCGGAGAGCCGCTGGCCACCGCGACGCATCACGTCGAGGTTGTCGGGCACGTCGCGGTAGGTGTCGATGAAGTCCCGATAGCGCTCGGCGATCTCGTCGAGGGGCCACAACGCGGCGGCGAGATGGCGCGGGTCGCGGTCTCCGCCGATCTCGAGGTCGTCGGTGGTGGCGAGGGTGACGTGCCCGGCGATGTCGAGCCGCTCGATCTCGGAGCGCACTTCGACGTCCCACGGGTGGGGCGACACGTACACGCCGTTCTGCACCGGCGCCGCACCGAGGGCGAGCAGCCGATCGCGGAACACGTCACGATCTGCCCGGCGGGCCTCGGGCATGGCGAACGCGACCATCCGCCATTGCCGGTCCCAGCCTCGCTGGGCCGAGTCCTGCACGTAGGCGAGGTTGTGACGGTGCTCGATCGAGCCGAGGATCGACAACGCCGCGGGCGTGGCCCGATACACCGCGTCGCGGCCTTCCCCCTCACGGGTGAACAGGCCCTCCGCCACCAGGCGCCGCAACTGCGAGCGAACCTGGTCGACAGTGAGTCCGCACGGGTCGATCACGGAGTAGAGCTCCTCGACGACGATCGAGCCGTCGCGATGGGCCATGCCCATGACGAGCAGCCGGGTCGGGATCGAATCGTCGGGCTCGAGGCCGACCGTGGACGAACCCTCCGCCCTGGCGGTCGAATTCCTGTCGCTCGGATCAGGCACGACCACATGGTAGCCATGTGCCCATGCCGACCCACCAGCCCGACGGTGCCCGTCGTGGCGCCGACGCAGCTGCACTGATCGAACGGCTCGGCCTCGAGCCTCACCCCGAGGGAGGGTGGTTCACCGAGACCTGGCGCGACCCGGGGACCGACGGCGCCCGCGGCAGCGGCACTGCGATCTATTACCTGCTCGAGGCGGGGCAGCGCTCGGCGTGGCACCGCGTGGACGCCACCGAGATCTGGCACCACTACGCCGGCGCGCCACTCCGCCTCGAGCTCTGGGACGGGGTTCGTCATCGGGGATTCACCCTCGGCGACAACCTGCTCGACGGCCAGGTACCTCAGGCGGTGGTCGAGCCGGGGGAGTGGCAGGCCGCGGTCTCGCTCGGTGAGCTCAGTCTCGTGGGATGCACCGTCTCGCCCGCGTTCGAATTCGACGGCTTCGAGCTCGCCCCGCCTGGCTGGTCACCAGGTCAGGTGTGATCTGGGCTGCGCGCCCAGCCGGCCGCTTGCGGGCGGCGCATCAAGCAAGGTGCAGGCCGCACTCGGTCTTGTCGGTGTTGGCCCAGCGGCCCGAACGAGGATCCTCGCCGTCGGCGACCGGTGAGGTGCAGGGCCAGCAGCCGATCGACCCGTAGCCCTGATCGAGCAGCGGGTTGTAGGGGATGTCGTGCTCGGCCAGGTAGGCGTCGCATTCCGCCTGGGTCCAGTTGGCGATCGGGTTGACCTTCACCAGGCCGCGCAGGTCTCGCCCCACGATCGCCGCGTTCGTCCTCGACGGGGCCTCGTCACGGCGCAGCCCTGACATCCACGCGGCCTTGCCGGCGAGGGCCCGGTCGAGCTGGCCGAGCTTCAATGCCGAGCAGCAGTTCTCGGGGTCGACCTTCCACAGCTCCTCGGCGTGCGGGGGAACCGTCATCATCCGCAGGTTCAGCCCGTAACGACGTCGGATGGTCTCGACGGTCTCGAGGGTCTCGGGGAAGTGGTAGCCGGTGTCGATGAACACGACCTCGATCGCCGGGTCGACCCGGGTCGCGAGGTCGATGAGCAGCGCGTCGGCCATCGAGGCCGCGAGCGAAAGGTAGGGCCCGAACGACTCGACCGCCCACGAGATGATCTTCGACGCGGGAGCCGTCTCGAACTCGGCGTTGAGCTCGGCGAGCTCCGCGTCGGTGTAGGGGGCGGTCTGGACGTGGGTGACGGCGAGTGACATTCGATTGGGTCCTGGGTGCTCAGACGGCGCACTCGGACTCGCCGAGCACCTTCTCGTAGGGGCCTGTCTCGCCGAAGTCGACGTAGAAGTCCTCGTGGGTCTCCGGATCGGGGAAGTGGTCGAGCTCCTTGAGGGTCTCGGCGATCGCGGCCACACCGCCCGACCGTTCGAGCCAGCCCCGGAAGTCCTCGCCGGCCGTGCGCTCGTCCGCGAACTTCCGCACCACTCGCACGGCGGCCTCGGGGGCGTTGCGGGCCGGCAGGCGCAGGGCCTTCTCGCCGAAGTGGATCTTCTCCTGGCCGACATAGCCGCCGAGCATCATCTGGTAGCCGGGCGCCGATCGGCCATGGGCGCGGCGCTCGGCACCGAAGAACCCGATGTCGGCGATGTGGTGCTGGCCGCAGCTGTTGGTGCAGCCAGAGATGTTGGTGCGCACCCCAGGAACGTCCGCGAGACCGGCGGCGTCGAGCGCGTCACCGATCGCGGCGGCGAGCCCGCGCGACTGGGTGACCGCCAGGTTGCACGTGTCGGCGCCGGGGCAGGCGACCACGTCGCGGCTCAGCTCGGCACCGGCCTCGGCCATGCCGATGGCCTCGAGCCGGGCGTGCAGCGTGGGGAGCTGCTCCTCGGTGAGCTTGAGGAACGCCAGGTTCTGGCGGTTGGTGATCCGCACCTCGGCACCGAGCTCACGTTGGATCGACGCCAGTGCCCGGAACTGGTCGGACGTGATGTCGCCGAGTCGGGCGTACGCGATCGCCGACAC
>DATEEV010000036.1:0-5310 GCA_035281005.1 Microthrixaceae bacterium
GATCGGGGCGCGGCCGGTGTGGTACTCGGCCGGGTCGTACCCGAGGATCGACATGTTGCCGACGTCGCTGCCGGCGGGCATTCCCTCCGGGATGACCGCGGCTCGCCCGACCTCGGACCGAGCGGCGAGGCCCTGCAGGGTTGGCATCGACGCCACCTCGAGCGGCGTTCGACCGTCGAGCTCGTCGCAGGGCTCGTCGGCACAACCGTCGGGGACGCACACCACGTACTTCACGTCGACATTGTGGTAGCTCCCCACCCCTCCCGCCGAACCGGCCTCTACCGACCCCTGCCCCGGTCGAAGCTGGCGCACCCGAACCCCCACCGTTCTCGGTAGCCAGCGATCGAGATCCGAAGGCTCACCACCGAGTTCGAGGCGCTCTGAGCTCGCTGTCACAGTGCGCCGTTGAACTTTCCGGATGGGAGCCCACCTTCTCGAGGCCCTGGCTGACGTCGCGGCGCGCCAGGCCGGCGTGTTCTCGCTCGCTCAGGCGGAGAACGCAGGCGTGTCTCGGCCGCGCGTGCGGCGGGCCGCCCAGCGTGGCGTGCTGGTTCAGGTCGGCGGTCGCGTCTACCGAGTTGCGGGCTCGCCGGCATCGCATCGGGCGGCGCTGTGGACGGCGCACCTTCAGCTCGGTGAGGACTCATTGCTCAGCCACGAGTCCGCGCTGGACCTCAATGGCGTCGATCGTGTTCCGGCGGGAATCGCGCTCACGATCGGGCCGAGCGGTCGGCGCGAGCACCCGGGAACTCGGGTGCACCGCCTTGGCGATCTGCTGCCCGAGCATCGCCTCCTCGTAGAAGGCCTGCCAACCACCACGCTCGCCAGAGCCGTGGTCGACGTCACGTCGATCTACTCCCTCGGTCGCCTCGCCTATGTTCTCGACCAGATCACCGTCGTAGAGCGCCGGGTCACGCTCGGCGAGATCGCCCGCACGCTGCGACAGGTGAACCGCCGTGGCCGACAGCACATCGCTCGCCTCGGGATGTTGCTCGACGAGCGGAGCCCAGGCGAGGCCACACCGAGAAGCCGTCTCGAGCGGCGGTGCGATGACCTCCTCGCGACGGGTCCGCTCCCTCGACCCGAACGAGAACATCCGTTGCCGTCGTCCCGGGGGATGCCCGGTCTCGTCGACCGTTGCTGGCCCACCGCGAAGCTCCTCCTGGAGATCGACGGCCGCCGCTGGCACGCTCGGGAACGAGACATGGCACGCGACCGGGCCCGCGACCGCGAAGCCGCGAGGCTCGGTTGGCTGACGGTCCGCGTGCTCGACGAGGAGGTCGGCGATTGCCCCGGCTCGGTGATGGAGGATCTCGTCGAGATCTACCGAGAGCGGCGAGCAGGGGTGCAGGCCGCCTGAGCCGTTCTCGGTGGTGGACGGTCGGAACCCGAACGCTGGCTACCGAGAATGGCGGGAGACGGTCAGTCGGTGGCGATGGCGCGGCGGACGAGAGCCTCGACGTCGGCGAGGTCGGCCGCGATGTGCTCGATGCGCTCGGGGCGGTCGAACAGGTCGGCGAGGTGGTCCGGTAGCGGCGGACGAACGCCGATCGCCGCCTCGACCGCGTCGGGGAACTTCGCGGGGTGCGCGGTGCCCAGGCACACGACGGGCACGCCCGCCGCTCCGTCGAGGCGCTCCGCCACTCCCACGCCGACCGCGGTGTGCGGGTCCAGGATCAGGCCGGTGCGGTCGTGGACGCGCCGGATCACCCCTCCCGCCTCCTCGTCGTCGAGACGGCCGGCGTCGAACTCGCTCCGCAGGGCCTCGAGCGCCGAGGTCGGCACGCTCGCCACACCGTCGGCACGGAAGGCTCCGAGGAGGTCCGACACCCGTGCCCCGTCACGGTCGAGGACCTCGAACAACAGCCGCTCGAGGTTCGACGACACCTGGATGTCCATCGACGGGCTCGTGGTCGGCATCACCTCGTGCATCTCGAGGGTCCCGGACGCGAAGAACCTGGTGAGGATGTCGTTGCGGTTCGACGCCACCACCAGCCGGTCGACCGGCAGGCCCGCCTGCTTCGCCACCCATCCGGCGAGGATGTTGCCGAAGTTCCCGGTCGGCACGCAGTACGTGACCGGCTCGTCGTCGTCGGCCACTTCCAGGTGCGCGGTCACGTAGTAGACGACCTGGGCCATCACCCTCGCCCAGTTGATCGAGTTCACCGCCGACAGATCCACCTCGTCGCGGAACTCCGCATCGGCGAATGCGGCCTTCACGAGGTCCTGACAGTCGTCGAACGTGCCCGCGACGGCCACGGCGTGACAGTTCGTCTCGCTCACGGTCGTCATCTGGCGCCGCTGCACATCGGACACCCGCCCGTCGGGGAAGAGGATGACCGCGTCGAGATGCTCGAGACCCCGGCAGGCGTCCATCGCGGCCGAACCGGTGTCCCCCGAGGTCGCGCCGAGGATCGTCGCCCGCCTGCCGCGTTCGGTCAGGACTTGATCGAACAGCCGACCGACGAGCTGCAGCGCCACGTCCTTGAAGGCCAGCGTCGGGCCCCAGTACAGCTCGAGCAGGTGCAGGCCCCCGCCGAGCGGCACCACCGGGCAGACCTCCGGGCGGGCGAAGGACGAGTACGCATCGGCGACCATCGCCTCGAACACAAGCCGGTCGATGTCGCCCTCGACGTAGGGCCACATCACTTCCACGGCGACCTCGGCGTAAGGCCGACCCCGTAGCGACGCGAGCGGTGGCAGTGCGGGCCAGCTCTCCGGGACGTACAGGCCGCCGTCGGGCGCGAGCCCGGCGAGCAGGACGTCGGCGAACCCCAGCGCTGGGGCCGTTCCCCGGGTGCTCACGTACTTCATGCTCAGCGCCTGCCGACTGGTTCGTCGGCGACGGCATCGTCGTCGAAGACGCGCAGCACCGATGCGATCTCGCGGACGACGTCGAGGTCCGCGAGATCGCGCAGCGTGGAGCGGACGTCGGACTCCTGGGCCCGGTGCGTGATGAAGATGATGCGGGCGTCGTGGCCGAGGCCTTCCTGCTCCATCGAGCGGATCGACACCCCGTGCGCGCCGAACACGCCCGCCACCGCGGCGAGCACGCCGGGCTCGTCGCTCACCTCGACGTTCAGGTAGAAGGGCGACCACAACTCGTCGATCGGTCGAACCCGGCAGCGACTCAACGACCCGATCGTGGCCGCGGTGCCACGGGTGCGGTTGAGTGCCGCGTCGATCACGTCGCCGAGGACCGCGGATGCCGTGGGGAACCCGCCGGCGCCGCGGCCGTAGAACATCAGCTCACCCACGGCGTCCCCCTCGACGAACACGGCGTTGAAGCTGTCGCGGACCGAGGCGAGCGGGTGGACCTGAGGAACCATCGCGGGATGCACGCGCACCGCGACCGAATCGTCGTCGAAGTGCTCGCACACCGCGAGGAGCTTGATCCGATAGCCGAGCTGTTCGGCGAAGGCGATGTCGATGGGCGTGATGCCTGAGATGCCCTCGTGGTACACGTCGCCGGCCACCACCCTGACGCCGAATGCGATCGAGGCGATGATCGCCGCCTTGGCCCCGGCGTCGTAGCCCTCGACGTCGGCCGTCGGGTCACGCTCGGCGTAACCCAGGCTCTGCGCGTCGGCAAGTGCGTCGTGATAGCTCGTGCCCTCCGATGCCATCTGGCTGAGGATGTAGTTGGTGGTGCCGTTGACGATGCCGGTGATGCGCCGCACCCGCTCGCCGACCAACGACTCGCGCAGCGGTCGGATCAACGGGATCCCACCGGCCACCGCGGCTTCGAACAACAGGTCGACCCCCGCGGACTCGGCGACGGCGAACAGCTCGGCGCCGACGTTGGCGAGCAGCTCCTTGTTCGCGGTCACCACCGGCTTGTGGGCCTTAAGCGCCTCGGTGATGAATTCCCGAGCCGGTTCGATCCCCCCGAGCACCTCGACCACGACGTCGACATCCGGTGATGTGACCACGTCGGCGCCGTCGGTGGTGAAGACCGAGGCGGGCAGATCGACGCTGCGCTCCTTCGACAGACTTCGCACGGCGACCCGCTGGATCACCAGTCGCAAACCCGTCCGGGCGGCGATCGCGTCGCCGTCGCGCTGCACCAGTTCGCACAGCGCACCGCCGACGTTTCCGCAGCCGAGCACACCCAGGCGCACCATGCGCGGGTCAGCCGGCGTCGACGAGGCGAACGTGTCCACGACGGAACGCTACCGGTCGGACCCGACCGCCGACCCCATCGATTCCAGCTCTCCGGCGAGGCGGCTGACGGGCATCGGCCGGTAGTAGCGAAATCCCTGGGCGTACCGGAAGCCGGCCTCGCGCACGACCTCGTCCTCGACGCTGGTCTCGACGCCCTCGACGATCGCGTCGAGCTCGAGGGACAGAGCCAACTCGGCGAGTCGAGTGAGCATGCGGCGCGCCCGTTCATCGGTGTCGACATCTCGAACCAACGCCCCGTCGAACTTCACGATCGTGACCGGGAGCTCACGCAGCCACATCAGCGACGTCGACGAGTTGCCGAAGTCGTCGAGGGCGACCCGCACCCCGAGGTCGGTGAGCCCGTGGAGGACGGGGCGCGTCGCGTCGAGGTCGAGACCATCACGCGACGGCACGACGTCGACCACGACGTGCTCGGCCGGGAGGTCACAGGCGACCAGTACGTGTCGCAGCCGCTCGACGGCGGCCGGATCGTCGAGCTGGGTCGCGTCGAGATTCAGGTAGAGGTCGGGCACCGACGGCCCGATCCGGTCGCGCAGGTCCGCCCAGGCTCCCGCGGCGAGGATCACCGCACGCTCGGCCAGCTGAGGGCGTACCGACCGGTTCACCGCGAGCTCGAGGAACTCGGCGGCGGCCATCGCGCCGTATCCGGGGTGGTTCCAGCGCATCAGCGCCTCGGCACCGACGATCAACCCGTCGAGCAGGTCGACCACGGGCTGGAAGTCGACGCTCAGCCGCTCGCGCTCGAAGGCCCGGAGGTCGATCACGACATCCTCATCGGCGCTCTCGTCGGCGCTCGTCCGGGGGGCCTGATCATCCAGCATTTCGGCCCCCGATGCTACGGGCGCCGCCACGCGCAGCGGTGGACCATTCGCGCGGAGCGCGCGAACTACGAGGCCGCGGACGGTGCGTAGCTCAGTCGACGTCGAGGCGGAGCAAGTCGTCGTGGGTCTCGCGACGCACGACGACCCTCGCCTCGCCGTCGCGAACGAACACGACGGCAGGACGGGGCACCTTGTTGTAGTTGGAGCCCATCGAATGCCCGTAGGCGCCAGTGACCGGCGTCGCGAGCAGGTCGCCCACAACGAGATCATCCGGCACGAATCCCTCCCGAACCAGCAGGTCTCC
>DATEEV010000037.1:0-13063 GCA_035281005.1 Microthrixaceae bacterium
CCGCCCGGCGGGTCGACCCTCCGAGCCCGGCATCCATCCGAGGAAGTGGTCGAAGGACCGGTTCTCCATCATCACCACGACGATGTGGTCGATGCCCGCCTCGCCTGCCGGCCCGTGAGGCGTGATCGGATCCGGCGCCGGTGCGCACGCTCCGACCGCGCCGAGGCCGGTCATGCCCACGGCCGCGGCCGCAGAACCCTTCAGGAACCCCCTCCGGTCCACCACCTGTCGAAGAGTAGGCCGATCCGACCCGAGCGACGAGCTCAGTCGTCGAGCAACTGCGCGGCGAGCCGCTTGGGTGCCACCTGGAGGTAGGCGTCGCGGACCACCTGGCTCACCTCCTCCCAGCTCAGGTCACGATCGAGGCGCACGCCGACCCACCCGCGGTGCCCCACGTAGGGAGGCCGGAAGAACCGGTCGGGCTCGGTCTCGACCAGTTCCTCCTGCACACCCGGCGCCGCCGCGCACCACAGCGCGATCCGCCCGTCGCCGTGGTGGTCGTCGAGGAACATCACGAAGGTCGTCTTGTCGCGGATGAAGAACGTGGGCGACCCGTGACTGAGCCGCTCGTTGGTCTCGGGCAGCGCCAGGCAGAGCTCGCGCACCTTGGGCAGCGGATCGCGCACGCCCGATCTTGCCCCGATCCGGTCCACCCCCGAACTGGTCAGGCGATCGCCCCGAACGGACGCCCGAACTCGAGGCAGAACTCGCGGGCCGCGCCGTGGGGATCGTCCACGAGGCGTGGCTCGGTGTCGAGCACCATGGTGGGTCGGCCGGGCTCGTCGACTCGTGACCAAACGGGCAGCCCGGCCGCGACCGGTTCGTGGTCTCTGGCGAAGGCCACCCAGGCCTCGTGGGTCGCCCTGGCCAGGGCCCGCGGCGCCTCGGGGCCGACGAACACGTGGAGCCGTTGGTCCTCCACCAGGTCGAAGACGAACGGGATCTCGATCGCATGACAGGCGCCCATCTGGCCACCCCACGCCGGGCTGGGCCACGCGAACAGGTACTGCCACACCGGTGCGTGTGCCGACTGCGCGTCCGCGAGTCGAACGGCGGGGATCCGGAACACCTGATCGGTGATCACGGCCGACTCGATGTCGGCGAGCGACGCGTCCGGAGCCTCACGCCGGTACACCTCGAGCGCGCCGTCGACATCGTCGAAGAACAGCGCGAGGCGTCGACGGATCGCGTCCTCGTCGGCAGGCGCGGGGGTGATCAGCGAGAACAGCTTCCACTCCTCCTCGGTGGTGCCGATCAACAGGGGCACCCCGGCGGCGCTGCCGTCACGGATGGCCGCGAGCGGATCGGTGGGCACGATCTCGCCGTCGGCGACGGGCCGGAACGCCAGGAACGACAGCGGGTCGCCCGTCCCGCGCGCGGTGGCCTCAGGGTCGCTCATGCGGCTCGCCGCCATGGTGGCGTGCCCGGCGAGCAGCGTCTCGACGGGCGCGGCGACGAGCTCCGCGACCGTCGCGCAACCCGCCGCGGCGCAGAACTCGGCGGTGTCATCGTCGGCCTTCGTCAGGTTCCTCGCGATGGACGCCGCGCCTGACTGGGCGATCGCGGCGTGGAAGAGCCCCGAAGCCGACGGCATCGCGAGGAGCAGCGACACGCTCATGCCCCCGGCCGACTCACCGAAGATGGTCACGTTGCCCGGATCACCTCCGAACGACGCGATGTTGTCGCGGACCCACTCGAGCGCCGCGACCTGGTCGAGCAGGCCGACGTTGCCCGAGCCTCGGTAGGTCGGGTCGAGGTCACCGAGCTCGAGGAAGCCCAGCGCGCCCAGCCGATAGTTGAGCGACACGAGCACGACGCCCGTGTGGGCGAAGTGCTCGCCGTCGTAGAGGGCGGACGAGCCCGATCCCATCTCGAAGGCGCCGCCGTGGATCCACACCATCACCGGCCGCGATGCCTCGGGGTCGGCGGTCCACACGTTGAGGTGCAGGCAGTCCTCGTCCCACTGCTCGGCCTCACCGCCGAAGAGCGCGTCCATCAGTGACGGGTTCTGCGGCGAGATCGTGCCGAACGAGTCCGCGGATCGTTCGCCCTCCCACGGCTCGACCGGTGCCGGCGGCCGGAACCTGAGCTCGCCGATCGGTGGCGCGGCGAACGGCACGCCGGCGAATCGCGCCACCCCTCCGTGCCAGCTCCCCCTGAGATCGCCTGACTTCGTGGTCACGGTGATCGCTGTGCCATCCTCACGTGCTTGCATGGATGACATCTCAGCACAGCGGGGCAGAACGTGACGGGTGGACAGATCGGCCGCACCGCGCAGCGCATGAGTGCCTCATCGTGGTTCCGCCGCGTCGGACCTGCGATCGTTCCTCGCCTCGACCGGCTCCTGCACCGGGTCAGCGGCGGTCGGCTCATGCTCGCCCAGCGGGTCGTGCCCAGCCTGATGCTCACCACGATCGGTCGCCGGTCGGGCGAGCTGCGCGATGCGCCGCTCGCCTGCCAGCCGCGATCGGACGGAACCTTCGTCGTCGTCGGTTCGAACTTCGGCCGTGAGCACCACCCGGCGTGGACGTGGAACCTGATCGCCCACCCCGAGGCGACCGTCACGTTCAAGGCCCGCCGGATCTCCGTCGTCGGGGAGCTCCTCGAAGGCGACGAGCGGGCCCCGGTGTGGGCCGAGGCGTGCAGGGTGTGGCCGGCGTACGAGCGCTATGCCGTGGAGTCGGGGCGGGAGTTGCGCGTGTTCGTGCTGCGTCCGACCGTGACGACCTAGATGAGGAGCGGAGGTGAAGAAGTCCGAAGGGCGAGCCTGAGCCGAAGCGACGAGGCCATCAAGGCCTAGCGCGACGAGAGCCGCGCGGTGTCCTGGGAGGGTGCGACGTCGAACCCTCGGTGCATGGCTCGGAAGCGGCCCCGACCGCCGGTCAGGCCGCGCAGGTCGACGATGTAGGTGAGCACCGACGCCGCCGGGACCACGGCCGTGATCCGGTGGTACCCCTCCTCGAACGGCTCGGAGCTGCGCACCCGCCCGCGACGGCCGGTCAGATCACTGAGCACGTCGCCCTGGCATGACGACGGCACGATCACCTCGATGTCGGCCAGCGGTTCGAGCACGGCCGGTTCCGCCTTGGCCATCGCCGCACGGAACGCGGACCGGGCGGCCAGCTTGAACGCCATGTCGGAGGAGTCGACCGAGTGTGCCTTCCCGTCGAGACAGGTGACCGCGACGTCGACCACCGAGAACCCGGACGGGCCGCCCTCGGCCATCGCTTCCTGCACGCCTCGTTCGACCGCGGGAAGGAACTGGCGCGGGATCGCGCCGCCGACGATCTCGTCGTCGAAGCGGAAGCCCTCGCCGCGTGCGAGCGGTTCGACGCGGAGCGACACGACCGCGAACTGGCCATGCCCTCCCGACTGCTTCTTGTGACGAGCTTCGGCTTCAGCGGTCACGGTCGCGGTCTCGCGATAACCGACCTGCTCGTCCGCGGTGTCGAAGTTCACGTGGAACCGGCGGGCCATGCGCTCGATCGCGACGTCGAGGTGCGTGGGGCCCATGCCGCGCAGCAGCGTCTGGCGGGTGTCGTCCGCGCGTTCGACCCGAAGGGTCGGATCCTCGGCGCAGATCCGTTGCAGGGCTTCGGACAGCTTGTCGTCGTCGGAGGGGGTGTGGCCGGTGACGGCACGGGCGATGACCGGGTCGGGCTGCTCCGCCGGGGTGTGGGCGACCTTGCGCCCCTTCGCGGTGAGGGTGTCGCCGGTTCGGGTGTTGGCCAGCTTCGGCAACGCGACGATGTCGCCGGCAGGTGCCCTGTCGACGGCCATCTGGGTCGCGCCGCGCAGCCGGAGGAGCGTGTGAGGGTGTTCGACGGTCCCTGAGCTGGTGTTGGTCAGCTTCGCTCCGGCCATCAGGGTCCCCGTGAGCACGCGGCACACCGACAGCTGGCCGACGTAGTCGTCGCTGATCGTCTTGAAGACGAACACGACCGTCTCCTCCGCCGGGTCGGGTGGAAGCCTGACCTCCTCGGAACCGCCGACGGTCACGTGTCGAGCCGGCCCGGTGACCGGCGATGGGCCCAGCTGCAGGATGAGGCTGGCCAGCCGGTCGACGCCGACACCGGTGAGCGCGGAGCCACACATCACCGGGAACAGTCGAGCCTCCGCGACGCCCGCTCGAGTCGCGGTGACCAACTCGTCGTAGGAGGGCTCCTGTCCTTCCAGGTAATGCTCCAACATCGCGTCGTCGTCGAGGACGACACTTTCGACCAGGGCTTCGTGGGCTGCGGTCTCCACTCCGGCGAGCTCGTCGGGCACGGCGTGGTGCACGACGCGGTCGCCGTCGTACTCGAAGGCCGATTCGTCCTCCAGGTCGACCACGCCGTGGAAGTCCGATCCTTGGCCGATGGGCAGCTCGACCAGTGAGATCCCTTCACCGAAGTGCACGCGGAGCTCGTCGAGCACACGGTCGAAGTCGGCGCGCTCCGCGTCGAGCTTGTTGACGAAGAACATGCGCGGGACCCCGATGCGCTTGGCGTAGTCCCACAACGTCTGGGTCTGCACGCCCACGCCGTCGGTCGCACCGATGACGAACACGGCGAGGTCGGCGATGTGCAGCGCGGCCCGGGCGTCGGGCTCGAAGTCGAGGAACCCGGGAGTGTCGATGAGGTTGAGCCGGTGGCCTTCCCACTCGACCTGGACGACCGAGGATCGGATCGACATGTTCCGAGCGTGCTCCTCGGGCTCGTAATCGCTGACGGTGGTGCCGTCTTCGACCCGGCCGGCCTTGCCGATCGTGCCGATCTGGTGGAGGAGCTCGTCGACCAGCGTCGTCTTCCCCGCGCCGACGTGGCCAACGAATGCGACGTTGCGGATCTTCTCGGTCTGGGCGGGCGCCATGCCGTCACCTCATGAGCCGATCGGTGGATCCAGAAGGCTACCTCCTCCGTCACGACGCGGCTCTGGTGTGCAACCGTCCACATGAGCGTGGACGATCGCACACCACAGCCTGGGTGGGGAGAAGTTCGGTCAGCTGGCCTGCAGGACGGCCTCGACCTCGATCTCGATGGTGATGTCCTTGCCGACGAGCACGCCGCCGGTCTCGAGCGCCTGGTTCCAGGTGAGCCCGAAGTCCTCACGGTTGAGCTTGGCCGTGGCGCTGAACACCGCACGGGAGTTGCCCCACGGATCGGCGGTCGAGCCCTCGAAGGTCACCGACAGCGGAACCTCGCGGGTGACGCCGTGCACGGTCAGCTCACCGTTGACCTCCCAACGGTCGCCACGCACGTGGCGGACGCCGGTGCTGCGATAGGTCAGCCGCGGGTGGCGATCGACGTCGAGGAAGTCGGCGCCGCGGAGGTGACCGTCGCGCTGCTCGTCGCGGGTCTGGACGCTGGCGGCGTCGATGCTGACGTCGATGGACGACTCGAGGGGGTTCTCGGCGACGACGAGCGAGCCGTCGAAGTCGGTGAAGCTCCCTCGGACCTTGGCCACGACGAGGTGGCGGGCCGAGAAGCCGACGTTCGAGTGCGAGACGTCGAACGCGTAGGTGCCGGCGGTCGGGACGGCGGTGCCGTCGTAGGTGCGGGCGGTCTGGGTGGCAGTCATGGTGCTTCCCCTCCGGGGTGTTTGGGAGTCTGCTCAAGAATCTGTTTTGCAAGAAGCTTGCAGGTAAGAGAACATCTCTGCCGCAGAAGATATTTCCGCGGTTCGAGGAATTTCCGGCATGCTGGCCGCGTGCCCGACCTCGCCGACGACGATCGCCTCACCTTGTGGGGCCTGTTCCTCGAGGCGTTCCACGGCCTCGAGGACGGCCTCCTCGCGGACCTCGACGGCGTGTTCAGCTACCCACCGGCGTTCTTCGAGGTGCTGTTGCGAGTCGCTCGGACGCCGGGCCACGCGGTGCCGATGACCCAGCTCGCCAACATGGTGCTGTTCAGCTCCGGGGGGTTCACCAAACTCGCCGATCGCATGGAAGCGGCGGGGCTGATCGAACGCGTTCCGTGCCCCACCGATCGCCGCAAGCTGCTGGCGACGATCACGCCGGAGGGAGAGCGAGTGCTGGAAAAGGCACTGAAGGTGCACGTGCCGAGCATCGACCGACGTCTCGTCGAGCCGCTGACGGTCGAGGAGCGCGCGCAGCTCGAGTCGATCCTGCGAAAGCTGCGGGATCCGTACTGCCCGACCGACGAGGAGGTCGACCCCACGGATGGGTGACGCTTCCGAGTTCGGTGGGAGGATCGGGCGCTACCGCGCCGACTCCGAAGCGTGGTGGCCGCAGCGGTCGCGACCGCCCGAGGGCGCGCCGAACCTGTTGGTGGTCGTGCTCGACGACGTGGGCTTCGCCCAGCTCGGTTGCTTCGGCTCCGACATCGAGACGCCCAACATCGACCGGTTGGCCGTGAACGGGCTGCGCTTCAGCAACTTCCACACCACCGCGCTGTGCTCGCCGACGCGTGCGTGTGTGCTGACGGGCCGCAACCATCACTCGGTCGGCATGGGCCGCATCACCGATCTCGCCACCGGGTTCCCCGGATACGACGCGGACATCCCACGGTCCGCCGCGATGTTGCCGGCGATGCTCGTGCCCCACGGCTACGCCGCGTACGCCGTCGGCAAGTGGCACCTCACCCCTGACGAGCAGACCCACCTCGGCGCGCCGCGGCGATCGTGGCCGCTCGGTCGGGGATTCGAGCGGTGGTATGGGTTCTTCCACGGCGAGACCTCACAGTTCGCGCCCGCGCTGTGCCATGACAACCATCGGATCCCGCCGCCGGCCTCGTGGGAGGACGGCTACCACCTGACCGAGGATCTCGCCGACCGGGCGATCGAGTTCGTCGGCGACCTGCGCAACGTCGAACCGGACCAGCCCTTCCTCCTCTACCTCGCCACCGGTGCCTGCCACTCGCCACACCAGGCGCCGCCGTCGTGGATCGAGCACTACCGCGGCCGCTTCGACGAAGGCTGGGATGTGTGGCGCGAGGCGACCGCGCGTCGCCAGGTCGGGAGCGGCCTGCTCCCGGAGGGAACCGAGCTGTCGCCGCGCCCCGCCTGGGTGCCGGCGTGGGACTCGCTGTCGGTCGACGAGCGCCGCCTCTACGCGCGCTACATGGAGTGCTTCGCCGCGTTCCTCTCGCACACCGACGCGCAGATCGGGCGCGTGCTCGACTTCCTCGCGACGACCGGCGACCTCGATGACACCGTCGTCATGCTGCTCTCCGACAACGGCGCGTCGAGCGAGGGCGGCCCGACGGGGTCCATCAACGACGCCCGGCCCTGGAACCTGGCCGAGCGTCCGCTCGACGAGGCGCTCGCGCAGATCGACGACATCGGCGGGCCGTGGATCCACAACAACTATCCGTGGGGTTGGACCGTGGCGGGCAACACCCCGTTCCGTCGTTGGAAGCGCGAGGTCCACGAGGGCGGGGTCTGCGATCCGCTGATCGTGTCGTGGCCGGCGGGCATCGCCGCGAGGGGAGAGGTGCGTCGCCAGTACGTGCACGCGATCGACCTGGTGCCGACCTTGCTCGAGCTGGTGGGCGTCGAGCCACCTGACGTCGTCGACGGCATCGAGCAGCAGCCCGTCGAGGGTGTCTCGTTCGCGTCGACGTTCGACTCGCCCGAGGCCGGCGAGGTGCGGTCCACGCAGTACTACGAGATGTTCGGGTGTCGGGCGATCTATCACGAGGGGTGGAAGGCGGTCACCTACGTCTCGATGATGGAAGGCCAGACCGCCTCTGACGACGACCCGTGGGAGCTCTACCACGTGGCCATCGACCCCACGGAGTGCCACGACCTGGCCGGCGACGAGCCGGAGCGACTCGCCGAGATGGTCGCGCGATGGTGGGAGCAGGCCGAGCGGCACCAGGTGCTGCCCGTCGACTCGCAACCGTTCTTCGAGGCGATCGGCCGGCCCGGCGCGACACCGCCGCGCGGCCGGTACGTGTACCACCCCGGCACCGGCCCGGTGGAGGAGGTCGCCGCGGTCGACCTGCGCGGCCGGAGCCACACGATCACCGCGATCGTCGAGCTCGATGACGACGGCGCCTCGGGCGTGGTCGTGCAGCAGGGATCGGGCCACGGCGGGTTCGTGCTCCGCCTCGACGACGGGCATGTCACCTACGTCCACAACTACGTGGCGCTCGAGTGGTCGCAGGTCCGTGACGCGAACCGGCTCCGCGTCGGCCGCCACGAGCTGCGGGTGCGCTTCGATCGCGATCCGGCGACCCCCATGGGCGGGACGTTGACCCTGGTCGTCGACGGGGAGGAACGCGACCGTGCCGCGGTTCCGCGGTTCACGCCGACCCGGTGGTCGATCACCGGCGACGGGCTGACCGTCGGGTACAGCGCGTCGCTGCCGGTGACCCGCGACTACCGCTCCCCGCACCGCTTCACCGGCCGCATCGGATCGGTCACCGTCGACGTCGCGGGCGAGCCCCGCCCCGACGCGATGGCCGAGGCTCGCCAGGCGCTCCGGCGCCAGTAGGCCCAGCGCTCCGGCGCCAGTAGGCCCAGCGCTCGGCGCCAGTAGGCAAGCCATCGGCGGTGTGCTGAACGCCATGGGCCGTGTGCTTGACCGGCTCGCGAACCTGATTCACAAAATCCCGGAAACGTCGTCAGTTCTCGGCTACGGTGCCGGCCAGGGCTCCTTCGGGCGACGGAGTCAGGGCGAAATTCAGGGAGGGAACCATGCGGATTCGCGTGGGGGTGTTGGCGTTGGCGGCGTTCGCGCTGCTGGCAGCGGCGTGCACGTCGGGCGGGGGCGCGCCGACCGGCGGGCACAACTTCAAGTTCCGCGCCACGAAGGTCTCGGTCGTCAATCACAACGACTCGTTCCTCTACGGCACCCGCGACGAGGTGTACGCGCTGAACGTCTGGTTCCGGGTGAAGTACAACCAGCCCGGGTCCGCCCAGGTCGGCATCGCCGGCCACCGCGATCACGCCTTCGACGACCTCGGTGACGGCCAGTCGCTCGTCTACACCGGCAACCAGATGGCCGAGGTCAACTTCCCCGGCGTCCAGCTGTACGACGTGCTCGATCTGATCAACCCGTCGAACCACCTCGAGCTGGTCGGTGTGTGGACCTGGGCGATGGATCAGGACGACGTGAGCGTCACCGGGGTCGCCAACGACCTCCTCCCGATCCTCAAGGGTGCCCTCGACGCCACCGTCGCCGCGGCGGTCATGCCCACCGACGCCAACTTCCTCGTCGACATCGTGTTCGACGACGTCTGGAACGCGCTGAGCCTCGTGGCCGGCGCACTGTTCGGCAGCATCCCCGGCATCCCCGACGACCCGATCGGGAGTCGCGTCTACGTCGGCATCGGCGCGGGCGGCACGCTGTCGCAGATCATGGACGCCGCGACCTCGGGGGTGAACATCCCGGAGCTGGCGATCCCGATCGTGACCGTCCCGCCCGACATCGACGGTGGCCGGATCTTCTCGCTCGGCCACAACTCGATCTTCGGTGGCGAGGTGATGGACCAGGGAGAGGGCCGCCACGACTACGAGGTCCAGGTGATCAATGCCGCGACCATCAACCAGTTGCCGTTCGCGAACTTCTTCGCCACGCCCACGTCCGGCAGCCCGCCTCTCGCGGTGTCGTTCAACGCGGGAGGGTCGGCCGATCCCGACGGCAGCATCGTGGCGTACGACTGGAACTTCGGTGACTTCACCTCGGGGTCCGGGCCGATCGCGAGCCATGTGTACACCACGGCGGGCAACTACCCGGTCCGCCTCACGGTGACCGACAACCGAGGCGAGTCCAGCGTCAAGACCACGAACATCTCCATCGGCGGCGCACCCACCGCGTACCCAACCGGCCTGACCAAGGTCGGCCAGGGCTGTTGTGACACCTACGGCGACTTCGCCTGGACCATGGTGCCCGGCGCCGAGGCCTACCAGGTCGACATGGACGGCTTCGTGCTCGGCGGCTGCGTCACCGACCACGGCGCGGTGCTCGAGGGACAGCGCTCGAGTGGACGGGTGCAGGGAGTCGGGCTCTGCCTCGGCTCGCAGTACGACGTGAAGATCCGAGCTCGGGCCAACGGATTGTGGGGCCCGTGGTCGCCGACCACGCGCATCACGCTCTGAGGATCGAAGGGGGCACGAACATGAGGCGATTCGGAAAAGGTGCGGCGCTGTGTGCGATCGCATTCATGGCAGCAGCGTGTGCGACCGGAGGCGGGGGAGGCGGTCCGGCCAACCAAGCGCCGACCGCGATCCTCACCGCGTCGCCGACGACTGGTGCCGCACCACTCCACGTCCATTTCGAGGGCGCGGCGTCGGTCGACTCCGACGGCACGATCATCCAGCACTTCTGGGACTTCGGTGACGGCCAGAGCGGCATCGGAGCCACCATCAACCACACCTACGCGCCCGGCACGTACACCGCCCAACTCCTGGTGACCGACAACCTCGGCGGCATCGGGACCGACTCGGTGGTGATCAACGCCACGAACCTGCCGCCGGTCGCCGCGTTCACCGTGACCTCCACGACCGGCGTGTCGCCGCTCGCCGTCACCTTCAACGCAGGCACCTCGGTCGATCCCGACGGGTCCATCACGAGCTACGCCTGGGACTTCGACACCGCCGGCTCGTTCCCCGGCGACACGGCGTCGACCGTGACCGCCAACCACACCTACACCGCGGGCACCTACACGGCCCGGCTCACCGTCACCGACAACAACGCCGTGACGGCCACCACCACGCGGACGATCACCGTGACGGGCACACCTGCCGCGCCGACTGGCCTGCACCGGACCGGCCAGGGCTGTTGTGACACCTACGGTGACTTCGCCTGGAACCAGGTGCCCGGCGCCGAGGCCTACGAGGTCTACATGGATGGCTTCTTCCTCGGCGGTTGCGTGACCGACCACAGCGCCGTCATCAACGGCCAGGTCTCGTCGGGTCGGGTGCAGGCAGTGGGGCTGTGCCTGGGTTCCCAGTACGACGTGAGGGTCCGGGCCCGCGCCAACGGCGTATGGGGCCCGTGGTCGTCCGACATCAGCATCACGCTCTAGGCGAGGCGGAGGCACCATGAGACGACTCTCGACGAACATCACGCTGGCAGCAGCTGTCGCAATCGTGGCGGCCGCGTGCGCGACGGGCGGAGGCGGTGGTGGGGGCGGCACGTTGCCGAACCAGGATCCGATCGCCGCGTTCACCACCACGCCGTCGAGCGGCAACGCGCCCTTGACCGTGACCATCGACGGCACGTTCTCGACCGATCCCGACGGCTCGATCGTCAGCTACGTCTGGGACTTCGGTGACGGCACCACCGGCACCGCGCCGACTGCCACCAAGATCTACCCGGCCGGCACCTACACCGTGTCGCTCACGGTGACCGACGACGATGGCGTGACCGACAGCTCCACCCGGGTCGTCGAAGCCACACCGGCTCCGCCGATCGCGTCGTTCACAGCGACGCCGACCGGTGGTCCGGCACCGCTCGCCGTGGCGTTCAACGCATCGGCCTCGGCCGATCCCGACGGCAGCATCGTGAGCTACGCGTGGAACTTCGGCGATGGCGGCACCGCGGTGGGCGTCATGACGAACCACACGTTCGGGGTCGGCACCTTCACCGTCACGCTGACCGTGACCGACAACAGCGGCGTCACCGACACCGAGACGAGGGTGTTCGGTGCGACCAACGACGCGCCGGTCGCGACGTTCACCACTACGCCTTCCTCGGGCAACCGACCGCTGGCGGTCTCGCTGAACGGCACGGGCTCCTTCGACGCGGATGGTTCCATCGCCTCCTACGCGTGGACGTACCCCGGCGGCACGGCGAGCGGCTCGACGGCCTCGGTGGTGCTGACCCAGCTCGGCTCGAACCTCGTCACGCTCACCGTCACCGACAACAACGGCGCGACGAACTCGACGACCAGGACCGTGACCGTGAACAACTCGGGCCCGACGGCCTCGTTCACGACCACGCCGTCCTCCGGCAGCGGCAGCGTCGGCGTGGCGTTCAACGCGTCGGCCTCGGGCGACCCCGACGGCACGATCGTGAGCTACGTGTGGGACTTCGACACGGCATGGGCGTTCGCCGGCGACGCAGCCACGGGTGTCACGACCAACCACACCTACACCGCCGGCGCCTACACGGCCCGGCTCACGGTGACCGACAACAACGGCGCCACGGCGACGACGACCCGCACCATCAGCGTGTCGGGCGCGCCGTCGGCCGCACCCACCGGCCTGCACAAGACGGGATCGGGGTGCTGTGACACCTACGGCGACTTCGCATGGAACCCGGTGCCGGGGGCTGACGGGTACGAGATCAACATCGACGGCGACTTCCTCGGGGGATGCGTCACCGATCACAGCGATGTGACCAACGGACAGACCGACCACGGCCGGGTCCAGGCCGTGGGCCTGTGCCTCGGATCGTCCTACGACGTGTCGATCCGGGCGAGGGCCAACGGCGCCTGGGGTCCGTGGTCGCCGAGCATCGGCATCAACCTCTAGCTCGACGGGCTCGGGGCGCCGGCACAGACGAAAGCGAAGACAGGAGAGAGATGATGACGAAGCGGTTCAGGACGTGGGCGGTGCTGTGCGGTGTCGCGTTGATCGCGACGGCGTGCGCGACCGGAGGTGGAGGAGGCGGCGGCGACCCCACCACCAACTCCCCGCCGAACGCGGTCCTCGCGCCCAGCACCACGAGCGGCGCAGCGCCCCTGCTCGTGACGTTCGACGCGTCGGGGTCCACCGACTCCGACGGCGCCGTGGCGGCGTACTCCTGGAACTTCGGCGACGGGGGCACGGCATCGGGCCAGACCGCCAGCCACACGTTCGCTCCGGGCACCTGGACCGTCTCGCTCGTCGTGACCGACAACCTCGGCGCGACCGACCTCGAGATCGTCTCGATCACTTCGTCGAACGAGGCTCCGGTCGCGGCGTTCCTCTCGTCGACCTCGAGCGGTGTCGCGCCGCTGGGTGTGACCTTCGACGCGTCCGGCTCGGACGACCCTGACGGCTCGATCGTCACGTACGACTGGGACTTCGGCGACGGCGACTCCGGATCTGGGCTCAACGCCTCGCACACCTTCGACGACGGCTCCTGGACCGTGACGCTCACGGTCACCGACAACCTCGGCATCACCGACAC
>DATEEV010000038.1:0-19313 GCA_035281005.1 Microthrixaceae bacterium
ATCTCGAACCGGGTGGCTTCTTCGTGATCGAGGTCGTCGTGCCGCCGTGGCAACGACTCCCGCCGGGCGAGACCGTCGTCCCGTTCGATGTGAGCCCTGCACATCTCGGCTTCGACCGGATTGACGTGGCGACTCAGAACTCATGGTCGCACCACTACTGGTTCGTCGATGGCGAGACCAAGACCTTCTCGGCGCCGTTCCGCAACGTGTGGCCATCAGAGTTGGATCTCATGGCTCGCCTCGCCGGGATGGCTCTGCGCGATCGCTGGAGCGACTGGAACCGGGAGCCCTTCACGAGCAACAGCCGCAGCCATGTCTCGGTCTGGCAGAAGCCCGAGCTTCCGGTCGGTCAGTAGTGCGGAGCGCGCTTCTCGACGAACGCCGCCATCATCTCCCGGGCGGCCGGAAGCTGACTCGCCTCGGCCATCACGTCGGTGGCGTACCCGTAGGCCTCGTCGAGGCCCATGTCGAGCTGGCGGTACAACGCGGCCTTGCCGACCGCCCGCGACGCAGCGCTGCCCCGGGTCGCCCGTGCGAGCAGGCTGTCGACCGCCTCGTCGAGGTCGGCGTCGGCCACGACGAGGTTGACCAGTCCCCACGCCGCGGCGGTCTGGGCGTCGACGACGTCGCCGGTGAGCGCCATCTCGAGCGCTCGCTTTCGCGGTACGGCTCGACCGACCTCGACCATCGGGGTGGTACAGAACCAACCACCGCCACCACCGGGTACTGCGAATCCCGCCGATGACGCCGCCACCGCCAGGTCACAGGCGGCGACCAACTGGCATCCCGCCGCCGTCGCCAGGGCATGGACGCGCGCCACGACCACCTGCGGCATGGCGTGGATCGTCATCATGAGATCCCGACACTGTTCGAGCATCGTGCGCGTGGCGTCGAGATCGGAGTCGGCCAGCTCACGCAGATCGTGACCGGCGGAGAACGTCGGGCCCTCCCCCGCCACCACGACGCCGGTCACCTCGTCGGGGACCGCGACCAGCGCGTCACGCAGCGCGACCAGCATCGAGGTGTCGAGCGCGTTGCGCCGCTCGGGGCGACACATCGTCACCCGCGCCACGTCGCCGTCGCGCTCGGCCCGCACTCCGCCGTTCACGAAAGAGTCGGCCATCTCGTCCTCCTCGCCGGGGCCCACCCGAGCGGCGGAGCGGGGACTCCAGGGTCCCCGCCACGCGCCGTCGTCAGGTCGGCAGTCGTCGGATCAGCCCCCGACGAACTCGTTCGACTCGCCGTCGAATTCGACCAGCTCACTGGCCTGGACCCACTGGCCCCCCTCGCGGTGGACCATGCGGAGCTGTTCGAAGAGCCATGGGTCCTCGGCGTCGTTGGTGTTGACCGACATCTCGTCTCGCATGAGGCCGAAGTTCTCGTCCTGCATGCTGTAGAGCGTGTTCATGATGTCGGCCCGCTCGACCGTGGGCGAGAGCTCGAGCGCTCGGGCGAAGATCGAGGCGAAACCCCAACCGGCCGACACGATGCCGCCCTCGATGTCGGTCATCGTCAGCCCCTGGGCCTGACCGTCCTGGATGAACTGCTGGACCTTCGGGTTCGCCTGGTCCGCCGGGCTGGCGGCGTCGAGCTGGGCCTGGGTGGAGTAGATGCCCTCGTCCTTTCCGCCCGCGAGGCTGAGGGCGATCTTGCCGGAGCAGGTGATGCTCACGTAGACCGTCGGCTGCCAGTCGGCCGGGATGAAGGTGAGGGTGCGCGGGCAGGGAGTCCCGCCGATGCCCACGAAGAAGACGTCGGCCCCCGACTGGGCGAGCTGGGTGGTCACACCCTCGGTCGTCTGACCGGAGTTCGGGTCGTAGGGCTGTTGGGCCACCACCGACATCTGCGAGCCGGTGTCCTCGATGTACTTCTCGATGGCTGCCTGGTACGACTTGCCGAAGTCGTCGTTCTGGTAGAGCAGCGCGATCGTGGCGTCGGGGTTGTCCTTCTCGAGGAACTCAAGGGCGACGCGGGCCTCCGCGGCGTACGAGGGAAGACCGCCGATGAACCACGGGTACTCGGCCGCCTTGCCCCACTCCGGCGAGCCGGTCGCGAGCGCGACCGAGGGCACGCACTTGTCGTTGATGTACGTCCGCACCGAGAGGTTGTTCTCGGTGCCGATCTGGCCGACCATCGCGAACACCTGGTCCTGTTCGACCAGCTTCTTCACGGCGTCCGGGGTACGGCCCGGGTCGTAGCCGTCGTCCTCCTTCAGTAGCTTGATCTGGTAGCTCTTGCCGTCGCCGGCCTTCACGCCGCCCTTGGCGTTGGCGGCGTCGAAGAACTTCTCCACGCCCTTGGTGACGGTGTCGTAGATCGCGTACGGGCCCTGCGCGGGACGCACCGTGCCGACGGTGATGGTGTCACCGGAGATGCCTTGCGTGGGTTGGTAGTCCTCGCAGTCCTCAGCGGGGTCGATGAACGATGCCGACGAAGCGGAGGTATCATCGGTCGAGCTGTCGTCGCTGTCCCCCGAGTCGTCGTCGTCACGGCCACAGCCTGCAGCGGCCAGCGACAGGGCCAGGATCACGGCGACGGCTCGCCACGTACGGGATCGGTTCATTCGGTCACTCCTCTGATCGGCTGATGGAAGCTGTCTCATCCTCACCGGCCGCAGACTCGCTGTCGGCCCCCCTTGGCGCGGCTCGCGCCACCGCGAACCTTGCCATGGTCGTGCGTGCGAGTCCGACCACCCCCCCGGGCGCGACCCGCATCAACACGATCAACAGGACGCCCAGGATCAGCGGCGTCGCCGGCTTCACCCGCTCCGGGAGCTCGGGGGTGATCACGTCGGCGAAGAAGCCGTAGAACACCGCGCCGATCGCGGGCCCGATGATGCTGGCCGGGCCACCCACCACCATGGCCACGAGGAAGTAGAACGAGGCCAGCAGCGTGAAGGACTGTGGGAACAGCTGGGTGCGCCACAAGGCGTAGAGCCCTCCGCCGACGCCGGCGAGCGCGGAGCCCACCCCGAAGGTGAGCACCTTGATGCGAGCGACGTTCACGCCATTGACTTCGGCGGCGACCTCGTTGTCGCGGATCGCGATCATCGCCCGGCCGGTCCGACTGTGGACCAGGTTCCGGGCGAGCACGAAGCACGCGAAGGCGATCACGACGAAGACGTAGAACCGCCACTGGTCGTTCGCGAGGCCGGTCCACTCCGGCGCCTCGAGGCGGATCGGACGATCGACCACCACACCGCGGGAGTTCACTTGGGGCTCGGTGATGTAGTAGCCGCCGGTACCGCCGGTGAGGCCTTCGGCCTGGCGGACGAGCTCGGGGAAGAGCACCGCCACGGACAGGGTGACCAGCGCCAGATAGAGCCCCCTGATCCGCAGTGCGGGCAGCCCGATGATCACGCCGGCGGCGAAGCTGACCAGCGCTCCGCCCAGCACGGCCAGGAACAACGGCCAGCCCTGGTCGCCGACGAGGATGGCCGACGTGTAGGCGCCCAACCCGTACAGCGCGCCGTGGCCGACAGAGATCTGGCCGTTGTACCCGGTGAGCAGGTTGAGCCCGAGGGCGGCGATCGCGAGTGGGATCCACCCGGTGATGCGGTCGACCCAGAACTCGCTGAGCATCAGTGGCAGCACGATGCACAGCACGAGGATCACCACGACCGGGGCCACCCGCAGCGCACGCTGGGAGTCGAAGCCCCGACTCCCACTGGTCATCGGCTCGACGGTCGGTGTGGCGATGTCGGTCATACCCTGGCCACCCTCTTGGTGCCGAAGAGGCCCTCGGGTCGGACGAGTAGCACGATCAGGATGAGCGCGAACGCCGGGGCGAGCGGGACCTTTGCCAGGAAGTCGACGTAGCGCGGCACGACCTCGGTCACGATCCCGACGATCAGTCCACCCACGACCGCGCCGACCAGCGAGTCGAACCCACCGAGGGTGATCGCGGCGAGGGCGTAGATGAGCGTGAGGATCATCAAGTTCGAGTCGACGCCGCGGTCCACGGCGGTGAACGTCCCCGCGACGGCACCGATGCTGGCGGCGAGGCCCCACCCGATCATCAGGACGCGGGACACGGGGATGCCGACCAGCGCCGACGATTCGGAGTTCGAGGCCACCGATCGCATGGCGAGCCCGATCTTCGTGCGTTGGAAGATCAACCAGAACACGACGACCTCGACCGCGAGCACCGCCAGCGCTCCCACCTTCTGCCACGCGATGCCGACGCCGAAGATCTCGAACTGTCCGTTGCCGAACAGTGGATCGAGGGCCTTGGTGTCGGTGCCCCAGATCAGCTGCGCGAACGCGTTGATGCCGAGGAACATGCCGATGGTCACGATGACCAGCGTCAGCGGTTTCTGGTGTGGGTCACCGAAGGGCTGGATGATCACCCGCTGCAGCACCACGCCGATCAGGAAGCCGGCCACGACGCCCAACAGCATCGACGCCCACAGCGGGATGCCCGCCTGGGTGAAGGACCACACGATGAAGGTGGTGAACATCGCGATCTCGCCCTGCGAGAAATTGAGCAGCCCGGTGGCGCGGTAGATCACGACCAGGCCCAGGCCGATCATGGCGTAGATCGCGCCATTGCCGAGTCCGATCACCAGGTAGCGGAAGAAGTCGGCCACGTCAGCTCCCGAGATACGCCCGCTGGATGGTCTCGTCGTTCTTCAGCTCCTCGGAGGTTCCGCTGCCCACGATGCGACCCGCCTCGAGGACATAGGCACGCGATGCGAACTCGAGAGCGAGGTTCGCGTTCTGCTCGACGAGGAGCACCGCGATGTCGCTGCCGCTGATGAGCCCGGCCAGCCGGTCGAACACCTCGCGGGTGACCAACGGCGCCAGGCCGAGCGAGGGCTCGTCGAGCAGCAACAGCTTGGGCCGGCTCATCATCGCCCGGGCGATCGCGAGCATCTGCTGCTCGCCGCCGCTCATGCTGCCGGCGGACTGGGTGCGACGGTCGCCCAACCGCGGGAACAGCTCGAACCAGCGCTGGAGATCGGCGTCGATACCGTCGTCACCTCGACCGTAGGCACCGATGCGGAGGTTCTCCTCGACCGTGAGGTCGACGACCGTGCCCCGGCCCTGGGGGACATGGGCCACGCCCCGTTTGCAGAGCTGGTCCGGGCGTTGGCCGAGCACGTTCCTGCCCTCGAGGATCACCTCGCCCTTGGCCGGGATCATCCCCGACAGTGCTCGCAACGTCGTGGTCTTGCCCGCACCGTTCGCACCGAGCACCACCACGGCCTCGCCCGTGTCGACGGACAGGTCGATGCCGTCGAGCACCGACACCAGCCCGTACCCGGCGGTCAGCCCACGGACCTCGAGCAGGCTCATCAGGCGGGCCCGCCCAGGTACGCCGCGACGACCCGCTGGTCGTTGCGGACCTCGTCGGGGGTGCCATCCGCGATCTTCTGGCCGAACTCCATGACCACGACCCGATCGCTGATCCCCATCACCATCCCCATGTGGTGCTCGACCAGCAGCACGGTGAGCGCGAGGTCGTCGCGGAGCGAGCGGAGGAGCACGCCGAGCTCGTCGACCTCGCCATGGGTGAGGCCGCTGGCCGGCTCGTCGAGCATCAGCAGCTTCGGCCTCGACATCAGGGCGCGGACGATCTCGATGCGCTTCAGGGTGCCGAAAGGCAGACCGGCGCAGGGTCGCTCTGCGAGGTGGTCGAGGTGCAGGCGCTCGAGCAGCCCCAGCGCGTCCTTGCGGACGACGCGGTCGGAACGGATCGACAGGCCGAGGGCGCCGATCCAGAACCCGCCGCTCGTCACCGACTGCGCACCGACGAGGACGTTGTCGAGCACGGAGAGCCCGGGCACCAGGGCGAGGTTCTGGAAGGTGCGTGCGATGCCGAGCGTCGCGATCTTGTGGGGCGGGAGCGACAGGAGGTCCACCCCGTCGAAGACGACCGTGCCCTCGCTGGGCTCGTAGAGCCGGCTGACCACGTTGAACAACGTCGTCTTGCCCGCGCCGTTCGGGCCGATCAGGGCACACACCTGCTCGCGTTCGATCTCGAAGCTCAGGCCGTCGAGTGCGACGACGCCGCCGAAGCGAACCCCGACGTCGGTCACCTCCAACAGTGGCACGCGGTCGATCCCTTCCTCCGCGACAGAACCGCCGCGGCGGCATTTGAGGCTAGCCATGACGAAGTTCTCAGGTCGTGGATCATCGACTTCCGACCATCCCCGGCTGAAGGGCGTTCGTCGGCGAGTCGTCGGGAAACGCGCAGCTCTGCTCGAGTCGTCGGGAAACGGCGGCCGACCGAGCCCTCGGGAAACAGCGGCCCTGTTTGATGGGATGCCAGGCGCTAGCGCCTGGCATCCATGAACATCGCCTTGAGCGCCTCGTACGACTCGATGACACGACCGGCGCCGAGCACGACCGACTCGAGCGGCTGGCTCACAAGCTGCACCGGCACTCCGGTGGCGTTGGCCAGCTTCACGTCGAGACCGCGGAGCATCGCGCCCCCACCGACGAGGTGGATGCCCGTCGAGATCAGATCCTGGGCCAGCTCCGGAGGCGCCTCACCCAGGCACGACACGACCGAGTCGACCACCGAGTTCACCGGCTCGGCGATCGCCCCTCGCACCTCCTCGGGCGACAGCACCACCACCCGCGGCAACCCCGACAGCAGTTCACGACCTCGCACCTCGGCCCGGAACTCATCGGGCGTCCAGTGCGCCGAGCCGATCGCGACCTTGATCTCCTCAGCCGTCTGCTCGCCGATGGCGATGCCGTGCTCGCGGCGGATGTAGTTGATGATCGCCGAGTCGATGTCGAACGACCCGATCCGGACCGCCTCGAGGGCGACGATCCCGCCGAGCGAGATGAGTGCGGTCTCGGAGGTGCCGCCGCCGATGTCGACCACCATGTTCGCCGTCGGTTCGTTGATCGGCAGCCCCGAGCCGATTGCTGCGGCCATCGGCTGTTCGATCAGCTGTGCGTCGACCGCCCCGGCACGCTTCGTCGCCTCGATCACGGCGCGCCGCTCGACCGCGGTGATCGCGGAGGGCACGCAGATGACCACCCGTGGCCGGTTGAAGCGGTTCACGCCGACCCGCTTCAGCAGGAGCCGGATCATCTCCTGGGTCACCTCGAAGTCGGTGATCGCTCCCTTGCGGAGGGGTCGCACCGCGACGATGTAGCTCGGCGTTCGGCCGATCATCTTCCAGGCGTCGCGTCCCATCGCCAGCACTTCCTTGCTGCGACTGTTGAGCGCGATCACCGAGGGCTCGTTCACCACGATGCCCTCGCCGCGCACGTACACCAGCGTGTTGGCGGTGCCGAGATCGATCGCAAGGTCGCGTGCCATCAGTCGCCGCTCTGATCCTGGTGCGGCGACTCGGGTGACAGGGCCTTCATGCGTTCGGTGAAGTCGTCGATCCCCGTCTCGATCGACCGCGGGTTGCGGTTCCGCGCCAGCACCACGAGCGATCCGATGAGGCTGATCGCCAAGGCGACGCCGAGGAAGACGAGGGCGTTCACCTTCTTGCCTCGATCGCGCTTGCCTCGATCGCGCTTGCCTGGATCGGGTCGACCTCGGTGACGTGCTGCGCCTCGAGACCCCAGCTCTGCCCACCCTCCCACCGCTCGCGCTTCCAGATCGGCACGGTCTGCTTCACCGTGTCGATCCCGAAACGCGCGGCGTCGAAGGCGGCGTCACGATGCGGTGACGAGACCACGACCACCACTGCGGCCTCGCCGACGTCGACCACGCCGGTGCGATGGAGGAGCGCGACCCGCCTCACGTCGGGCCACCGAGTCCGGATCTCGTCGGCGACCGCCGCCAGCCGCGGTTCGACCTGGGACTCGTAGGCCTCGTACTCCAGCCGATCCACGCCGGGACGCCCCGGAGCGTGGTCTCGAGCGGTTCCGGAGAAGCACACCACTGCGCCGCAGTCGGGGCGAGTCGCCCAGCTCATCGCCGCCTCGAGCGGGAGGAGGTCGACGGACAGGCCGATCCACGTCTCGTCGTCAGGAGGCTGCACGACCGCAATGCTACGGAACCGCCGGGCAGGTCACCCATCTACCGCGACCGGCGTGAGGGATTCTGGCCGTAACCTCACTGCCATGTCGGACGGCCCGGATCCCGAGCTCGACCCCGGGTCCGAGTCCGACCCCGAGGGCGAATTCGACACCGAGCCGTTCCGCGCGCCCCTTCCTCCGCAGGACCGACTCTGGATGCACCCCTCCGAGTTGCGGTCGCAGGCAGCCTCCTCGCAGCCGGCTCAGGCTGGGTCGATCCCATCCGCCGACGTCGACTCCACCGCAGCGAGTGTGGCCCGTCGGCGCGGACGCCAGGCCGTGGCCGTCGGCCTCGTTGCCCTCGCGAGCGTCACGATCACCATCATCACGGTCGGTGAGTCGCTCGAGCTCCCACGCGGAACCAGCCTTGCGTCGAGTGAGGCCTCGTTGATGAGCACCGCGACGTCCTCGACGGTGCCCGCACGTGTGATCGCCTCGTGGATCGGCATCGTCGTGGTCGACGACGGCAGTGGCGTCACGATCACCCGCTGCGCGGCGAAGAGCCGCGCTGCGGCTGCTGGCCTGGCCGCGGGCGACGTCATCACCCGGGTGGGCGGGGTCGTCGTGCGGCGACGCGCGGACCTGGTGGCTGCGCTGTCCACGCTCCGCTATCGAGGTGAGACCCAGCGCCGAGTGACGATCGAGGTCGAACGCGGCGGGCGGACCGTCGAGGTGGTCGTCCCTCTCAAGAACGCCGTCGCCGTCGGGTCCTGATCACCCGGACCACGACGCCGAGGATGGCCGCGACCGACGCGACTGCGCCGACGCCCATCCCAGCGAGGCTCATCTCCTGTCGACGTCGGGCGCTCAACGACGACCACCAGCCCGAGCGGCTCGCCAGCACGAACGCCTCGTCGTTCGACGAGCGCGGCTGCCATCCGGTCGAGCGCAGCCGGTCGGTGGCGATGACCCACGGGTACATCGTGTAGGCGAGCACCTCGGGCGGGGTCGAGGTGAGGCCCAGCCGCCACCGTGACCGAGCGACCCGGCCCGCGAGTGCCTCCGGGATGCGAACCCGACCGCCACGCCCGGCGAGCTCGATCTGTCGTCCCGAGCTGATCCAGCCCTCCGGGGCGACGTTGAACGCACCCCGGAGCCGGTTCCGACGCGCGTGGTCGATCGCCGATGCGAGGTCATCGATGTGGAGGAACTGCGCTGGCGGGTCGTGCTCACCATGACGGGCCGTGGGGACGTGCCACAGCGAGCGCGCCATCCAGTCGAGCCCATCGGCCTCTCCCGAGGTCGTCACCGTGGGGCGCAGGACTGCGACGGCAACGTCAGGATGGTCACGGGCGAAGTCGGCCGCGAGGCGTTCGAGCTCTGCTTTCTCGAGCGCGTACGTCGAGCTCGGATTGGGACGCAGCACCCGGTCCTCGCTGAGCGGAACCGGGTTGTCCGCCCACGCGCCGTAGACCATCGCGCTCGAGAGAACCACGAGGCTCTCGACCCTCATCGGCGCAGCGCCTTCCGGTCCCCTTTCCCGATCGAGGTCCGCGAGCAGTTCCCTGGCCCCGGCGAGGTCCACACCGCCGGTGGTCGACCCGTCACGATCTGGACCCACACCGGCCGCCAACAGCACGAGGTCGACGGAGGGATCACCTGTCGCATCGGCAACAACCCGCCGATCAGGCAGCCAGTCCCCCACCGCCGCGCTCGGCGCCCCCCGTGCGGCCAGCTCGCGGACCTTCCGTCCGAGCGCGCCCTGTCCACCGCTGACCAGCACTGCCGATCGGATCGACTCACCCACTCGGGCCATCTCCATCCAATTTGCGCTCCATCCACTCGGGTCTCGACGGCGCCACCTCTCACGAGCGAGGAGGCTGGTCCTGCGACTGCCGGTTTCCGCAGGTCGGACCTACCATGCAGTCCGTGAGCGGCTCCGGTCCACTCGACCCCGACGGCGACCCGTTCGCCGAGATGGCCCAGGTGTTCGCGCGCTTCGTCTCGTCATTCGGCTCCGGTGCCCAACTCAACTTCGATCAGGCCAAGCAGATGGCGGGCGCGATCGCCAACGACGGAGAGACCGAGTTCAACGTCGACCCGCTCGAACGCATCCAGCTCGAGCAGCTGTCACGGGTCGCCGAGCTCCACATCACCGAGATCACGGGCCTGTCGCTCGATCTCCGGACCGCGACGATCGAACCGACCACCCGGGCGCAATGGACCTCGAACACCCTCGACGCGTATCGACCGCTGTTCGAACGCCTCACTGATTCGCTCGGCTCGATCATGCGCGATCAGCTCGACCAGGTCTCACCCGATGACCTCGAGGAGATGAGCGAGTCGCTCGGCCCCCTCGGCGCCGACCCGGGCGCGTTCCTCGCGGGGCTCTCCCAGCTGCTCGGGCCGATGATGTTGTCGATGATGGCGGGGTCGACCGTCGGGCACCTCGGGCGGCGGGCCTTCGGCTCGTTCGACCTGCCGATCCCGCGCCGCGACGGCGGAGTGATGGTGGTGGCCCACAACGTCGACACCTTCGCGAACGATTGGAGCCTGCCCCCCGAGGACCTCCGACTCTGGATCTGCCTCTCGGAGCTCACCCACCGCGCGGTGCTCGACGTACCGCACGTGCGCGATCGTCTGACCGAGCTGCTGTCCAGTCACGCCTCCGCGTTCGCCAGCGACTCCTCGGTGCTCGAGGACCGGCTCGGCGACGTCGACCTGACCGATCCCGAGGGGATGGATCAGCTCCAGCGCCTGCTCAGCGACCCCGACATCGTGCTCGGGGCGATCCGCTCCGACGAGCAACGGCGCCTGTTGCCCGAGATCGACGCCCTTGTCGTCGTCGTCGAGGGCTACGTCGACTGGATGCTCGACACGGTGTCGAGCCGGCTCCTGTCGTCGTCGTCGATGGTGTCGGAGGCGATGCGGCGGCGCAGGGTCGAGACCGACCAGGCGAGCCGGTTCATCGAACGCCTCTTCGGTCTGGAGCTCACTCAGGACAAGCTCGACCGCGGCAACGCGTTCGTGCAGGGCGTGGTCGAACGCGCGGGAGGTGACGCACTACGTCGGCTCTGGTCCGACCCAGCGGCTCTCCCGACCGTGTCCGAGGTCGACGCGCCGGGGTTGTGGCTCGCGAGACTGGGCATCGACGCGGATCAGCCGCTGCCCGAGCTCGACGACGTCCCCGACATCCCGGACTTCCCGGATCTCGGCGGCTGAGTCCTGCCGGACGGCCGAGCCCCTCTCGCCCGGAACCATCTCGCCCTGGTCGCGGCGCGCGAGCCGAGCGCTGCCACGTCGGGAAACCCCGTGGCGGTGTACATCACGCCCGCGGTGACGCACGACACGAGCACCACCGCTCCCCCCACGCCGACCGGTAGGTCGAACGCGACGGGGACGAGCGCGCCCGCCACCCACACCACCTGGAAGCGCGCCTCGAACCGGGCGAAGGACCGGCCCCGGTTGGCGTCGGGGGCGTCGCGCTGCACGACAGCGTCGAAGGCCTGCTTCGCCGCACTCGCGGCGAGCGCGACGAGGAAGCAGAGCAGCGAATAGGCCAGCAGGCCGTCGAAGAGGACGGCAAGGAGGCCCGCGATCGCCGCGAGGCCGAGCGCCCCCGCCAGGATTCGCTCCTCTCGGACCGACCGACGGAACCAGGGGGCCAGGGAGGCGCCGGCGAGCCCACCGGCGACGCTGAGCGGGACGACGACCCCGAAGTACCAGCGAGGGGGCTCGTCGACGGGCAGCACCTCGAGGCGCAGGACCACCTCGCCCATCCCGCGCGCCACGTTGCGAGCCAGGGTCTCGGCGCGACTCATGTCACCGCCACCACGTAGCTCGAAGGCCAGCAACATCGTCACGAAGCCCACGACGCCGCGGAGCACGGCCATCGCACTCGCGGCGCTCACCACGAGCGTCGAACGGAGCTCGGCCACCTCGTCCGGCTCGGCAGCGGTGGGAGCGACCTGTACCGACGGCACGCGGAAGGCGGCCACGGTCGCCACCACGAACACGACCGAACACCCGACCGCGACCCACTGCGCGCCGAACAGGTAGAGGATCCCGCCCGGGATCGCGGCCATGAAGCCGGAGATCCCGCCGAGCACCTGCAGTTTCGAGTTCGCCTCGACGAGCTCGTCGTCGCTCGTGACGACGGTCGGCACGACCGCTGCCTTGGCCACCTGGTAGCTCTTCGCGAGCACGAGCATGACGAAGGCTTCGGGGAACAACAGCCAGCTGTCGGCGGCGATCGCGAAGGCCATCGCGATCGCCACCACCGCCCGAGCCGCCGCGGTACCGATGATCATGGCCCGATGCCCGCCGCGCAGCCGGTCCATCGCCGGGCCGATCAGCGGCCCGACGATGGCGAAGGGCGCCATCGTCAACAACAGCCCGATCAGCACCTTCTGGCGACCCTCCGACGGATCGACGTCGAAGAACAGCGAGCTGGCGAGCGAGATCGCGAGCAGGGCGTCACCCGCCATCGACAGCAGGTGCACGACCGCCAGCCGGGCGAACGGGCGATCGAGATCGAACCCACCTCGGGTCGACCCGGACCCGCGCGTCGGTGCCACCAGGGTGGGCTCGGTCACGCGTCCAATGCTACGAGCGCCCGGGTCATGCCATACGCGGCGCCGCGCCGGAGGGCGGGTGTCCGCCGTAGGTCAGACGCGGGCGTACTTGTATCCGAGCCCCCGGATCGTGACGATGCGGCGCGGGGTCGACGGATCGTCCTCGATCTTCGACCGAAGCCGCTTGATGTGGACGTCGAGGGTCTTGGTGTCGCCCACGTAATCCGAGCCCCACACCCGGTCGATCAGAGTGGCCCGGGTCAGCACGCGGCCGGCGTTCTCCACCAGCAGCGTGAGCAGCTCGAACTCCTTGAGGGGCAGGCTCACGAGGTCGTCGCGGAGCCGAACCTCGTGGCTCTCGGTGTCGACGAGCAGATCGTCCACGACGATCGTGTCGAGCGACTCCTCGAGCACGGTCGAGGTCGGCCGGCGCCGTAGCACCGCCCGCATGCGCGCCACGAGCTCACGGAGGCGATAGGGCTTGGTGACGTAATCATCCGCGCCGACCTCGAGGCCAACGACCGTGTCGATCTCCGAGGTCTTCGCCGTGACCATGATGATCGGCACCGTCGAGCGCTTGCGCAGCTCGCGGCACACGTCGACGCCCGACACGGTGGGCAGCATCACGTCGAGCAGCACCAGGTCTGGATCGATCGCATCGAACCGATCGAGTGCGTCCGCCCCGTCGCGCGCCACCTCGACCTTGAACCCCTCGCGGCGAAGGCCGACCTCGAGCGCCTCGATGAATGCCTCCTCGTCCTCCACGACCAACACCGTGGGCGTCGTCATGTCCCGCTCACCTCTCTGTCACGCGCCGCGGAATCGGGAGCGGCGTCGCGCTGGTCACGCTGCTCCCTGTTGCTGGTACTACTTCCGAGCGACGATGGCTCCAGGGGAAGTGAGATCGAGAACGTTGAGCCCTCGCCCTCCCGACTCGACACCCAGATGTCGCCGCCGTGGTTCGACACGACGTGGCGCACGATCGCCAATCCGAGTCCCGTGCCGCCCGTGTCACGACTCCGCGCACGATCGACCCGGTAGAACCGTTCGAACACGCGATCGACGTCACGGGCAGGGATGCCGATGCCGTGGTCGATCACCGAGAGCTGTGCCGTTCCGGAACCTGCCGTCGAGCTCTGCTCGGCGACCTCGACGATCACCTCGGTGCCCGGACGGCTGAACTTGACTGCGTTGTCGATCAGGTTGAACACGGCGGACACCAACTGGCGACGATCGCCGCGGATGACCGGGTCTCCGGCGACGCGGACGGCGAGGCCGACCTGTCGCTGCTCGGCCGCGGCCGCCATCCGCGCCACCGCCGCGTCGACGATGTCGCTCAACGGGACTGCATCGATCGCCATGCCCTCCGCGAACTCGATCCGACTCAGTTCGAGCAGGTCCTCGATCGTGCCGGTGACGCGGTCCGCCTCGGAGATCATCCGGTCCGACAGCTTCTTGAGCACCTCGAGATCGGCCTCGTCGCGGATGGTCTCGGCCAGGAGGCCGATCGCCCCGATGGGCGTCCGCAGCTCGTGGCTGATGTTGGCGACGAAGTCGCGGCGCACCTGGTCGACCCGGCGACGCTCGGTCGACTCCTCGACCATCGCTACCGCGCCGTGACGAGCGACCTCGCCGTCGGCCAGCAGTGGCGACGCTCGAATGAGGAACGCCCGCAGCGGCGGACCGACGAGCTCGACCTCGCGCTCACCGACCACACCATTGCGGGCCGACTCGAGCACTTCACGCAACGCCGCCTCGACCAGCGCATTGCCGTGACGCGCCGCGACGAAGGCGTCCGCGGCCCGGTTCCGGTAGACCGCCGCGCCGTCGAGCCCCACGACCACGACTCCGAGCTCCATGGCGTCGAGCGCCTGGGCCAGCTGGGTCTCCAGCTCGAGGGTTCTGCGCTGCTCATCCTGGGCGAGGACCACCTCGGCCTCGGTCTCGGCCAGCTGGGTCCTGACCGCGCGCAACCTGGCTCCGGCGATCACCACACAGGCGACGGTGATGGTCACCGCGATCGCGGTGATGAGCCAGGCGATCACCATGTCGAGCCTCAGCTCGGAGCGTCCGGCTCCGAGCGCCGTCGACGCATGTCGACCCGCGCCGCACCCGTGTATTCGGGCAGCCACCCCGTGATCATGAAGGTCACGCGCTCACCCATGTTCACTGCATGGTCACCGATCCGCTCGTAATAGCGGCCGATCAGCGCGAGCTGGACGGCCTGCCGCAGCGTGAGGTTGGCGGTCTGGTGCGAGGTGAAGATGGCCTCGACGAAGTCGCGATGCAGGTCGTCGAGCCGGGAGTCCATGTCGTCGAGGGCGGACGCCAGCGCTTCGTCCTCGTCGACGTACGCGTCGATGGCCTTCTGGGTCAGCATCTTGGCCTCGTCCGCCATCGCCGCGATCAGGCCTCGCAGGCGGGGATCGAAGTCGACGTCGTAGAGGCGTCGTGTCGCTTTACAGGCGTTCACCATGAGGTCGGCGGATCGCTCGAGCTCGGACGTGAATCGCAACGAGCACACCAGCATGCGAAGGTCGCTCGCCATCGGGTTCTGCAACGCGAGGAGCCGGAAGATCTGCTCCTCGATGTTGACGGTCAGCTCATCGATGATGTCGTCCTGGTCGATGAGGTCCTGGGCGGCGCGAAGGTCCTTCCCGAGCAGCGCGGCGGTGCCGCGGCTGACCGTCTCGGCGGTCATCGCCCCGAGCCGCACGATCTCCGAGCGGAGCGCCGAGAGCGCGTCGTGGAACTCGTGGCGGTGTTCGACGTCAGCCATGACCTAGCCGAACCGACCCGTGATGTAGTTCTCGGTACGGTCGTTGTCGGGATTCGAGAAGACCTTCTCGGTCGGGTTGAACTCGACGAGCACGCCGGTGCGGCTCTCGGTCTCGCTCACCTCGGTCGAGTAGAAGGCGGTCCAGTCGCTCACCCGCGCAGCCTGCTGCATGTTGTGGGTCACGATCACGATCGTGAACTCGTCCTTGATCTCACGCATCAGATCTTCGATCTTGGCGGTCGCGATCGGGTCGAGCGCCGAACACGGCTCGTCCATGAGCAGCACCTCGGGGTCGACCGCGATGGCCCTCGCGATGCAGAGGCGCTGCTGCTGCCCGCCCGACAAGGCGAGCGCGGAGGCCTTGAGCCGGTCCTTCACCTCCTCCCACAGCGCGGCCTTGCGCAGCGACGTCTCGACGATCTCGTCCAGCTCCGAACGCTTCTTGATCCCACCGACGCGAGGCCCGTAGGCGACGTTGTCGTAGACCGACTTCGGGAACGGGTTCGGCTTCTGGAAGACCATGCCGATCCGGCGGCGCACCTCGACGGCGTTCACCTCTGGGGCGTAGAGGTCGATGCCGTGGTAGGTCAGGCGCCCTCCGACCTTCGCGCCGCTGATCAGGTCGTTCATCCGGTTGAAGCAGCGCAGGACGGTGGACTTGCCGCAGCCGGAGGGCCCGATGAACGCGGTGATCTCGCCCTTCACGATCGTGAGGTCCACTTCTCTGACCGCGAGCGCATCGCCGTAGTGGACACTCAGACCCGCCACCTCGAAGACGACCTCCCGCTCGGCCTCGGGCAGTTCCTCGAACCCGCTGCTCGCGGCTTCGTCGGACGACTCCGGGGCGATCGACACCGGATCGGTGGTCATCGTGGCGGGATCCTCCGGCGGGGCAGTCGTTCGTGCATCGGTCGTCAACATCTGGCGTCCAACCGTTCGCTCGTGTGGATCATGACCGTCCGTGCTCGCCCGAGCAACGCCAGGGTGGCGTGGAGGCGACTTCGCGGACGGTAGAGGCCGTCGATGGACCCCGAACGGGTCGCACCTGAACGGCAGGTGAACGACTCATGAACTCTCCAGCCCGGCGGCCGAGAGGAGGTCGCGGTCGAGGGCGTGGGTCAGCAGATCGAGGGCATCGATGACCGGGATCCAGCGGGTCTCGTCGACCTCGTCGCCGTCTGGGCAACCGTCCGAGGCGGACCCGTCGGGGCCGAGGTCGGGGTGCATCAGCCAGTACCGGACCGCCTTGGGTCGGCCGTCGACGAGGTACCGCGTCTCGCCCAGCTCCCGAACCGGCCGGCACCGGTGGCCGGTCTCCTCCTCGACCTCGCGCAGCGCGGCGGTCTGGTCGTTCTCGCCAGGCTGGAGATGTCCCTTGGGGAACGACCAGTCATGGCGACGGGGCCGGTGCACCACGAGCACCTCGGTCCCGTCGGGGCCGGGTCGACACACCACGCCACCCGCGGCGCGAACCACGCCGTCGACGACGACGCGGCGGTGGGTCACCCCCGCTCGCTCCCCAGGATCCTCGTACGGTCCTGGAGCACCTCGTGGGTATCGACCGTGCCGCCGGCTGATGGCGGGGTCCAACGGTCGCCGTCGAGCGTCCAGGCGAGCTCATCGTCGGCGAGGTTCACGGCCAGGATCTCGGAGAGCCGCTCGACCAGCGAACGGTCCACGACCTCGATCACCGACTCGACACGCCGGTCGAGGTTGCGGGGCATCAGGTCGGCCGAGCCGATGTAGACCGCGGGACGGTCGGTCCCGTTTCCGTTCGCGAACCGGTAGATGCGTGAGTGCTCGAGGTAACGACCAACGAGGGACCGGACGCGGATCCGGTCGGAGAGGCCGGGGACTCCGGGGCGCAGGCAGCAGATGCCGCGGACGATCAGGTCGATCTCGACGCCGTCGTTCGACGCCTCGTAGAGCTCGTCGATGAGCTCGGGGTCGACGAGGCTGTTCATCTTCATGGTGATCGAGCGCGCGCCCTCGGCCTTGCGCTCCTCGCGGATCATCTCGACCAGGCGCGGTCGCAGGTGGTCCGGGGCGACGATCATCGTCTCGAAGGCCACCTGTCGCCCGAAGCCCGTGAGGAAGTTGAACAACTTGCCGGCGTCCGACCCGAGCGCCGGGTCCGCAGTCAGCAGGCCGACGTCCTCGTAGAGCCGGGCGGTCTTCGGGTTGTAGTTCCCCGTGGCGAAGTGGCTGTAGCGACGCACCTCCGAGCCCTCGGCGCGGGCGACCAGCGCGACCTTGCAGTGCGTCTTCAGCCCGACGACCCCGTACACCACGTGCACGCCCGCTCGCTCGAGATGTCGGGCCCACTCGATGTTGTTCTGCTCGTCGAAGCGAGCCTTCAGCTCGACCAGGGCCACCACCTGCTTGCCCGCCTCCGCGGCGCGGATGAGTGACGCCACGATCGCGCTGTCGCCGGACGTGCGGTACAGGGTCTGCTTGATCGACAGCACGTCGGGGTCGGTGGCGGCCTGGCGGATGAACTCTTCGACGCTGGTGGCGAAGCTGTCGTAGGGATGGTGGACCATCACGTCGCCGCGGCGTAGCACGGCGAAGATGTCGGCCGGCTCGCCGTCGAGGTCCACGAGGCGCCGCTGCGTGACGGGGGCGAATTCGGCGTACTTCAGGTCGGCGCGGTCGAGCTCGTAGACCGACCAGAGGCCGGACAAGTCGAGCGGGCCCTGGTGCACGAACGTGTCGGAGTCGCCGAGGTCGAGCTCGCGTTGTAACAGCCCGAGGACCTCTTCGCTCATTCCCGCCTCGACCTCGAGTCGGACCGCTCGACCGAAGCGTCGTCGGCGGATCTCGAGCTCGATCGCCTCGAGCAGGTCCTCGGCCTCTTCCTCCTCGAGGTCGAGGTCGGCGTTGCGGGTCACCCGGAACGCGACCTGGTCCTCGACGACCATGCCGGGGAAGAGATCTCCGAGGTGGGCGGCGATCACCTGTTCCAGCGGGACGAAACGCTCACCGTCGGGCAGGCTCACGAACCGAGGCAGCAGCGGTGGCACCTTCACCCGGGCGAAGCGACGTTCGCCGTCGATCGGGTCGGTCACGATCACCGCCAGGTTCAGCGACAGGTCCGAGATGTACGGGAACGGATGAGCCGGGTCGACCGCGAGCGGGGTCAGCACCGGGAAGATCCGCTCGTCGAACATCTTGCGCACGTGGCGCTGGTCCTCGGGCTCGAGCTGGTTCCAGCTCGAGAACCGGATGCCGGCCTCCGCGAGGCCCGGGATCACCTGGTCGAGGAAGACGTCGTCGGCGCGCTGGGTGAGGATCGCGACCTCGTCGCCGATCTGCTCGAGCTGCTCGGAGGCCGTGAGCCCGTCGGCGCTGCGCGTGCGGACCGAGGCGTCCTCCTGCTCGCGCAGGCCGGCCACGCGCACCTGGAAGAACTCGTCGAGGTTCTGGCTGAAGATGGCCAGGAACTTGGCGCGATCGAGCAGCGGCACGGCAGGGCTCTCGGCGAGGGCGAGGACTCGCGCGTTGAACTGGAGCCACGACATCTCCCGGTTCACGAGGCGGGACTCGACGTCGATCACGTTGCTCAGGGTACCGACCACTCAGAACTCATCGGCCACGAACGCTCGTTCCTGAATGCTCCGGACCGAACCAGCCCGGCGTCACCGCCGGTCAGGACGGATTCAGCGGGGATGTGGGGCCGGATCCATGTCCAGCTCCGGCGGATCCCAGGCCAGCAGCACGTTCTCACGCTCGGCGTCGCGCTTGACCCGCTCGCGGTTCCGCTTGAACTGCGGGTCGTGGGGCGGCAGCAGCATCAGCCGCGCGTTCATGCGGTCGCGAAAGGAGTCGACGACCGCCCGCTCCCCGAAGTCGGAGTGGAGGTCCCAATGCGGCGCGACCGGGCCGAGATAGACCACGGTGACCGAGGCGATCGGTGGCTGGGGAGTCTCGTCGATCTGTTCGGACATCAGGGCTCCAATGGAGGGACTCGGCGCCTGGTCGGCCGGGGCGACGGGCCAGCTTACCGGCAGGTGTCGCCCGGCCACA
>DATEEV010000039.1:0-4376 GCA_035281005.1 Microthrixaceae bacterium
CCCCGGTCATGCATCGTCGCCTTCGAATCCGGGTATGCCAGGCCGTGGTCGGTCGTCATGATCACCAAGGTGTCATCCGCGATGCCGTGCTCCTCGAGTGCGTTCAGCACGGTGCCGACGCCTTGGTCGAGCGAGCGCGCGCTGGCCTTGAACGAGGCCATGTCCCGCCGGGTGAGGACGTTGTCGACGATGTTCTCCGGGGGTCGGGAGTAGAGCGCATCGCGCACCGAGGTCGGCTCGAAGAACTCGCGGTGGGTCTCGAAGAAGCCGACCGAGAGGAAGAAGGGCTCGTCTGCTCCGGCTCGCTCGGCGATCAGCCGCGTCGCGGCCGGCGCCACGTCGTGGACCTTGGTGCTGTCGAGTTCGACGACGTGGTCGTAGCCGACGGTCTCGGGATCCTCGGACACGTGCTGTTCACCGACGAGCCCGGACCAGTAGCCCGCCCCTCGCAGCACGTGCACCATGTGGCGCTCCGGGTGGCTGAGTCGCCAGCCGCGATGCGCGAGTCCCAACATCCCGGTGGCATGGGAGCACTGGCCGGTCAGCAAGGCGGCGCGGGAGCCCGAGCACACCGGCGCCGCCGCAAATGCCTGTCGGAAGAGCACGCCCTGGTCGGCGAGGTGTTGCAGGTTTGGCGTCGGCACGGGGTAGCCGTATGGCTGCACATAGCGGCCCGTGTCATGGGAGTGCAAGTAGAGGATGTTGGGACGTCTCACTGTCGATCGCTCCTGGCGTCGCGTTGTCGATCGATCCTACGGCCGTCAGTTTCACCCTATCCCAACTGGTATTATTGAGAATGGTGAGCGAGCAACGCGTCCGGGTAGAAGGGTTGTCGTACCTCGTGTGCGCGACCCAGCGCAGCGGCAGCACGCTCCTCTGCGAGCTGTTGAAGGGGACCGAGGTCGCCGGCGTGCCCGACGAGTTCTTCGAGGGTCTCCGATCCACCGGACTGCCCCGCCAGCCCCGGCAGTACTTCGAGGATCCGTCGGTGGCCGACATCGCCGCACGGCTGGCCGAGAGCGATCCGGGCCGTCCCGACCAGCCCGGGGACTTCGAGGGCTGGTTCAGCTACGCGCTGCAGCGCGGCACGTCTCGCAACGGCGTCTTCGGCGCCAAGATGATGTGGAACTACTTCGATGATTTCCGTGAGCGGATCGCGGAGCTGCCCGGCCTCGAGGGCCTCACGTTCCGTCGGGCGCTCGACGAGGTGTTCCCTCAGCTCCACATCGTCTTCGTGCGGCGCCGCGACAAGGTCGCCCAGGCCGTGTCGCTGTGGAAGGCGATCCAGACCCAGCAGTGGCGCAACGAGTTGGGCCCGTCGGAGAACCCGCACCTGGCCGAATACGACTACCGGGCCATCAAGCACCTCGTCAGTCAGCTGCATCTGTGGGACTCGAGATGGGAGGACTGGTTCCACGCGACCGGTCGTGAGCCGATCCGCGTCATCTACGAGGAGTTCGTGGCCAGCCGGGCAGCGACGGTGGGTCGGGTGCTCGACGCACTGGGGATCGACCCGCCCGAGCCGGACCACCAGCACGGACCGATGACCCGCCAGTTCGACGACCTGTCCCGGGACTGGGTGGCGCGCTTTCGCGACGAGGACGCCGACCGCATCCTCACCACCTGAGCGGCCGCGCCGGAACTCGGAGGGATCCGACGCGTGGAGCGTCGTTTTCGTCAGAGAATGCCCGTCCGAGTAATCTGACGGACCGTCAGAAACACGACCGAGGGGGCGTGCCGCGCATGGACTTCGAGTTCTCGCAGGAGCAGCAGGCGTTCGCCAAAGAGGTCGAGGCCTTCCTCGACGAGCATGACGACCCGGACGTATTCGACGTCACGCGGGAGAACATGGCCCAGATCGTCGACACGCCCAAGCGCCGCGCCTTCATGAAGAAGCTCGGCCGCAAGGGGTGGCTCGGCATCACCTGGCCGAAGGAGTTCGGCGGGTCGGAAGGCGAGGGGGTCTACGAGTACATCCTCAACGAGCAGCTCGCCGGCCGGGGCGGACCCCAGATCGGCAAGGGCGTCGGCATCATCGGCAAGACGCTGATCGCGCACGGCAGCGCCGACCTCAAGGCCGAGTTCCTGCCGATGATCCTCGAGAACGACGTCGAGTTCGCGGTGGGCTACTCCGAGCCGAACGCGGGCTCCGACGCGGCGTCGATGCGGCTCAAGGCCGAGCGCCACACCAAGGACGGCATCGACGGCTGGCTGCTCAACGGCCAGAAGACCTGGACCACCTCCGCCCACTTCGCGGAGTGGTACTGGCTGGGCACGCGGACCGATCCGGACAACAAGCACAACGGCATCACGCTGATGCTCGTGCCCCTCGACCAGGAGGGCGTCACGATCAACGGCATCTGGACGATGGGCGACGAGCGCACCAACGAGGTGTGGATCGACAACGTCTTCGTGCCGGACCACTACGTGGTGGGCGAGGTGAACCACGGGTTCCGCTACATCTCCCAGGCGCTCGACCTCGAGCGCTTCACGATGTTCACGTTCGCCCCGATCAAGCAGCGCCTCGATGTGCTGACCGATCACGTGCGCGAGACGACGCGCGACGGTGAGCCGCTGAAGGACGACCCGATCGTCCGATCCCGCATGGCCAACCTCCACACCGAGGCCGAGGTCGCCCGGGTGATGGGGCTCAAGTTCGTCGCCGAGGCGGTCAAGGTCGAACACGCCGCTCGCGCCGGCACGCCGTTCCAGCCGCCGACCCTGCAGGCATCGGAGTACAAGCTGTTCGCGACCGAACTGTCGAAGCGCCTCGCCCACGCGGCGATGGACATCGGCGGCCCGGGCTCGCAGATGCGGGTCCGCACCGACGACGCGCCGATGGCCGGGCGCTCCGAGTCGACGTACCGCTACACCGTGATCGACACGATCGGTGGCGGTGCCTCCGAGATCCAGAAGAACATCATCGCCCGCCGCGGCCTGGGCCTTCCCAAGAACTTCTGAGGTCGTGAGCGACCCTGTGGCCGTTTCGGCGCTGGACGGGATCCGGGTCCTCGACCTGGGATCGGTCGGGCCCGCGGCGCGCGCGTCGCGGATCCTGGCCGACTACGGCGCCTCGGTCGTGAAGGTCGGGGCGGTGCCTCGTGCCGGCGGCGTGCAGATCATCCCGCCCTTCTACGCGTACTCCGGGAACCGCGGGATGCAGCGCGCATTGTTCGACCTGAAGGCCGGCACCGGTCGTGACGCCTTCCTCGCGCTCGCCGCGCACAGCGACGTCGTGATCGAGTCGTTCCGTCCGGGGGTCGTGGACCGTCTCGGCATCGGTTTCGACGCCCTGCGCGCCGCGAACCCGCGCATCGTGTTGTGCTCGACCTCGGGCTACGGCCAGGACGGGCCCCGATCGAACTGGGCCGGCCACGACGTGAACTATCTGGCCGCGTCCGGCTTCCTCGACTGCACCGGTCGCCGCGGCGATGGTCGGCCGGCGCTGCCCGGCGCGACGGTGGCCGACATCGCGGCGGGCGGCATGCAGGCGGCGATGGCGATCATGGCCGCGCTGTTGCGACGCGAGCGCTCCGGCACCGGCGAGCACCTCGACGTGTCGATCGCGGACGGCGCGCTGGCGATGATGTCGCTCTACGTCGACGAGTTCCTGGCCACCGGCGTCGAGCCCGGTCCCGGCCATTACATCCTCACGGGGCGCTACGCCTGCTACGACGTCTACACCTGCGCGGACGGCCGGTTCGTGTCGGTCGGCGCCATCGAGGCGCAGTTCTGGCGAAACCTGTGCGGCCTGCTCGGTCTCGAGCGCTATGCCGACGCGCAGACCGACGACGGCCGACAGGACGAGATCCGCGACGCGATGGCCGAGGTGTTCGCCACCAAGCCCCGCGACGAATGGGTCGCGGTGCTCGGCCCCGCCGACACCTGCGTCGCCGCGGTGCAGACCGTCGCCGAGGCGACCTGTGACGAGCAGTACGTGGCGCGTGGAGCGATCACCGACGCGGTGCACATCACCGAGGGACCGTTCCGTCAGACCGCGCCGATCTGGGCCGGCACCGTCGCCCCGGATGCGCCGTACGAGATCCGCGACGGCGCGGTCACCGACACGGCCTCATTGCTGGCGGACGCCGGCCTCGAGCCGAGCGTGGTCGCCACACTGATCGACGAAGGGGTGATCGCATGACGGCTCCCACCGGCATCCCGGCGGACATCGAGGCGCTCATTGGCGAGCCGCAGTACGAGCAGACGGCCGACTTCGACGTCGAGCGCGCCTACACCTACAACACCTGCGCGGCCACCGAGAACGCCAACCCGATCTACTGGGACGACGCGGTCGCGGAGGAGATCACCGGTGGCCCCATCGCACCGCCGACCACGCTCTCGCTGTGGATGCGGCCCCACTACTGGCAGCCCGG
>DATEEV010000040.1:0-2612 GCA_035281005.1 Microthrixaceae bacterium
GGCGCGACACGTGTCGACATCGGCCAAGGCGACGTGCCCTGGGTGGTGATGGCCGACGTCGAGGGGAACGAGTTTTGCGTCCTCGCTCGCCGCATCGATCGAGGCCCGGACGCGGCAACGACCTGACCAGCGGACAGCCGGTGTCGGTTACCGCTACACCCACTCCACCTGCAGCTGGCGTTGTCTGCCTTCGACATCTGAGCAGCGAAACGTGACCATCGTGGTGATCTCGGGCATCCCGGGCAGCGGGAAGACCACGCTCGCGCGAGCTGTGGCGCAGGAGATGACGCTCCCCATGATCTCGAAGGACACGATCAAGGAAGCATTGATGGACGGCCTCGGCACGGGTGACCTCGAGTGGACGACGATGCTCGGTCGGACCGCTCACCTGGTGATGTTCAGCCTGGTCCGAGAGATTCCCGGCGATGTGATCATCGAGGCTCACTTCAAATGCGGTGTCTCCGAGCCCGACCTCCAGGCCTTGGGGCGACCGCTGGTGCAGATCTACTGCTCCTGCCCGGTCGAGCTCGCGTGGGAGCGCTACCAGGAGCGTCGCGACGACGCGGCGCGTCACCCCGGGCACCTCCCCGAGCACCAGGACGAGGCCGCGACGGCTGGCTGGCGCAACGCCGAGCCTCGTCCGCTCGATCTCGAGGCTCCGCTGATCGTGGTCGACACATCGCGTGAGGTCGACGTCGCCGCGGTCGCGCTGCAGGTCCGCCGAGCGCGAACCTGACGTTACGGCTGCAGCACCACCAAGCGCCGTTCGGTCATCTCCTGCACCGTGTACGCCGGCCCCTCACGAGTGTTCCCGGAATCGCGCACGCCGCCATAGGGCATCTGGTCGGCGCGCCACGTCGGCACCTCGTTCACCATGACCCCACCGAAGTCGAGCACCTCACCGGCGCGCAGCGCCGAGGCCAGGCTCGCCGTGAACACCCCGGCCTGCAGGCCGTAGCGGGTGTCGTTGGCCAGCGCGAGGGCCGTCTCGAAGTCGGAGTACGGCTGCACCCCGACGACCGGGCCGAACACCTCGGTGTTGCACACCCGCATGTCGGGCTCCACCCCGTCGAGGAGGGTGGGGGAGAGGACCCCGTCGTCGCCGATCGTTCCGCCCACCACCACCGCCGCACCTTCGGCCGCCGCTTCGTCGACCCATTCCTTCACGCGCTGGGTCTCCTTGGAACTGATCAACGCGGAGACCTCGGTCGCCGGGTCGCTCGGATCGCCGACCTTCAGCGACGAGACCTTCTCGCCGAGCGCGGCGACGAAACCCTCGTGGATCGACTCGTGCACGAACACCCGCTGCACCGAGATGCACGACTGCCCCGCGAACGAGTATCCCGCCACCGCGACCTTCGCCGCGGCGGTCGCCCAGTCGCCGTCGCGCTCGATGATGACCGGCGCGTTGTTGCCGAGCTCGAGGCTGACCCGCTTGCGCGGGGCGCGCCCACGGATCCCCCAGCCGACGTCGGGGCTTCCCGTGAATGTGATCATCGCCACGTCGTCGTGGGTGACGATCCGATCCGCCACCGAGCCGGGACACGTCACCACGTTGAGCCATCCGGGGGGCAGGCCCGCCTCGTGGAAGAGCGCGGCGATCCGCAGGGCGGTGAGCGGCGTCGACGACGCGGGCTTCAGCACGACGGGACACCCCGCGGCGACCGCCGGTGCGATCTTGTGACACACGAGGTTCAGAGGGAAGTTGAACGGGCTGATGGCGCCCACCACGCCGACCGGCACGCGACGGACGAACCCGAGCTTGCCCACGCCGGCCGGGCTCGCGTCGAGCGGGACGACCTCACCGGTCAGCGTGCGCGCCACTGCGGCCGAGAACCGGATCGTGTCGATGGCACGGTTGGCCTCGACCGTCGCAGTGGTGATCGGCTTGGCCGACTCCTCCGAGATCGACGTTGCGAACTCGTCGACGCGCGCCGCGAGCAGCTCGGCGACCCGATCGAGCACCGCGGCGCGCTCGTGCGCGGGGGGAGCACCGGCGCGGTGGCGCTCGAGCGCGATGGCCACGGCACGGTCGATGTCCGCCTCGGTCAACGTCGGTACCACGCCCACCACGCGCCCGTCGTACGGCGAGCGCACCTCGCTCCGGGCGTCGCCGGACACCTCCTCACCGTCGATCAGGGCAGGGGTGAGACTCGATGACGTCATGGTTCCTCTGGTTCGAGTCGGGGGAACGGTTTACCCGGGCCTTCGAGGGTATCCCCAGGGCCGTTGGTAGGTTGGCGTCGATGCTGCTCGCGGATGCCACCAGCGCAAACTCCGTCGAGCTCGACATCCCCGCATGGGGGTGGGCCGCCTTCCTGGCCTTCATCTCGGTCCTGCTACTGATCGACCTGCTCGTCCTCCATCGCGAGGCTCACGTCGCAACCTTCCGCCGGGCACTCGTCGAATCGATCGGCTGGATCAGCATCGGGCTCGCGTTCGGCCTCGTCATGCTCTGGGTGTTCGGGGGCCAGGCCGCCCAGGAGTACTACGCCGGGTACCTGATCGAGAAGAGCCTCTCGATCGACAACGTGTTCGTCTGGGCGCTCATCATGGGCTACTTCGCGGTGCCCCGCGCCTTCCAGCACCGCGTCCTGTTCTGGGGCATCTTC